>CABQCC010000024.1 GCA_902462495.1 uncultured Eubacterium sp.
CAATATACTATTCAGGCAGATATAACTTGTAGTTGGAAACCTAGTATATTTTCATCTTTTAAGTATTATCCAACTAATAATTACACAACAGTTATGGACATTCCGGTAAACTACTCTGTAATCAACTATCTTCCACTCAAGACTCTCTTGAACGGCGAAGAATTGAAGTCAAATTACAAGTTTATTTCTACTCACGAGGATATGTACGAGCAAGAGTCACTTGTTAATTATTACACATCTCTTGCAGCGCTTTACAAGTTCAACCTTAAGGATGGACTCACAGCATCTACAGTTAAAAGCAAAGCAACTGAGATGAAAAACTTGATTGAAAACTACAAGCTTCCAACTAAGAAAACATATACAATCACATTTATTAAAAAAGACGCAAGTCGTGAAACAAGAACAGTTACCGCAGGAGAAGCAATTGGAACACTTCCTGAAAACACTACTCCTAAACATTCGGATAATACAAATCAACACTATGTATATAGCTGGAACGGAGTAACAGCAGAAACTGTACCAACCGCAGATGCTGAATATTACGAAAAATCAAATCTCGCAAAGTGCACATATTCTTATGAATTTAAGGACAAAACAAATCATACAAAGAAGTGCACAGCTTGTGATTATTCAGTTGACGAAGCACATACATTGAATGAAAACGGTCTTTGTACTTTATGTAATAATCAGATAATTAATTATGAAGCATATAATGCAACAAAGGAAACTGCTGAGGATGCTTTGACAAAGAAAGACGAATATGAAGCAAACACATTCAACAACTTCAAGGCAGTATATGACGAAGTAACTGTTAATGCCCCAAAGGCAAAGACTCAGGCTGAACTTGACAGCTATACTTCAAAGCTTCTTTCTGCATTGTCAATGCTTCGCAAGAATGACCTTACAATTACAATCAAAATTCGTAAGAACGGCGCAATTGATAATAGTTATGAAGAACATCCTAACTACGGAGATTCGATTGAAATCGATTCAAAAATTGACCCTACCAAAGAAAGTGTTAAAGGCTGGGTTGTTACAACCGACACAACAGACGGCAAAAAAACCGCTACAAGAGTTGGCACAATTGATTCAAAATTCACATTGCATGCAACAATGGACGCAACTGTTGAGGCATTTGTTGTTCCTCTCACCGATCAAACCACAACAGCTTATTCAAGAGTTATATTCTACGGTTTCAACGGCAGAGTAATTGATGTTAAGTATCTTCAAAATGGTACTACACTTGAGGAAAAAGATTATACATCAGCACCTACAGTACCGTTCTATAGCTTTACTAATTGGAGCACACCTTCTGTAACAGGAAACGGCAAGGATATAATCGTAAGAGCAAATTACAGCGCAGACACAAGCGCTCAAAAATGCATTGTTCATTATGACGGATTTGAGGGTCATTCAAAGGCGTACAATTACGACCAGTATGTTTATCTTCCAAAAGTAAACGACGGCGAATATTTTGCACTTGCAACAACAGAAAGCGGTAAAAACGCAGACGGTAGCGACAGTATTCTTACATATCTTAAAGGCAGAGAATTCCATGTTCCTATGGTAAGCAATATTTATGTTGTAAAGGTTAATGCAGCAGACAGAAAAGCAAAGGTTGCTGTCACAGGTAGCTACGCTACAAAGATTGATGACGCAGGCGAAATTGCTTCAGAAACTAACTACACCAAAAAGAGTGCAGTATTCAACTGCAAGTTCTATCTCCCTGAGGGATGCGAAGCTGTTGAATGGGGTGCAAGAATTACTGCAAATAACCGAACAAAGGCTGTTAAGAGCGACAAGGAGTCAAAGTATAATGAATATTCAATTTATATGAATGTTCCAAAGACTTCAAGCATTAAAGGCTTCACCGCTGTTGCTTATGTAACCTATAAGGACAGCAAAGGAACTTACACAACAATTGAATCAAAGCCTGTTACACAGGCATTTAACTAAAGGAGGTTTAAATATGAAAAAGTTTGAATCACCTAAAGTTGAAATCATCAAGTTCGTGAACAGCGACATCATCACCACATCAGGCGACGGCTACGACAACGGTATGGCAGGCGGCGACTGGTTTGGCGGTGAATCTGCTCAATCAGAAGATGATATTTACTAAAAAATAAACGAATAAAGCCTCCCTTTGTTGCAAGGGGAGGCTTTTTAACCGACAGAGCCTCCACTTATTTATAAGGGGAGGTGTCTGCATTTTATATGCAGACGGAGGGGTTCAATAAGTAAAACCCTACCGTCTTTTGCTTCGCAAAATCCACCTCCCCTTGCTTCAAGGGGAGGCAAATATTAAGGCTCTCCTAACCATTAGGAGAGCCTTTTTACATTAATTTTTTTAGTGCATTCAAAACGCCTTGATTATTATTTGTGTCCGTAACAAAATCGGCTTTCGCTTTGACACAGTCGTTGGCGTTAGCCATAGAAACCGCCGTGCCTGCTTTTTCCAAAAATTGCAAATCGTTTTCGCCGTCACCAAATGCAACAACTTCATCAAGTCCGATTTGCAAACGGTTGCACAGCAATTCAAGCGCCGTACCTTTGTCCGTTTCGGCTTTGGTGATTTCCAAAAATCTGTCGGCAAGCATACAGTATTGAATACCGCTGATTTTGTCGGTCCGTGCCTTGATTTTTTGTCGGTCGTTACCGTCTTTGCAGATGATAAAAACCTCGTCAGCCTCAGCATTTTTGTCATCAAACAGGGTCAAAAGATTGTCAACCTGTTTTCTTGACGAAAAAATATAATCGCCAAGCACCGTGCCCGTATAAACCTCTTTGTAGTGGTCAAAAACATATTTTTCGCAATAACCGTAGTGGTTCAAAAACACTTCAAAGATTGCACCTGTTTGTTTGACGGCTTCGATAACTTTTTTGCTTGTTGCGTTGTCCATTGCAAGCGAAAAGAGAGTTTGCCCCGTAGAGTTCAAGACCGCTTTTGAGCCGTTGTTTGCAATGATGTAGTCAACACCTTTGATATTCCTTACACAGTCGGGAATTCCGCTGAGCGGTCTGCCCGTAATCGGAACGATGTGCACGCCGTTTGCGGAAAGCGTTTCGAGATATTCTTTTGTTTGAGCGTCAACGGATTTGTCGTCTTTGAGCAAAGTTCCGTCCAAATCCAAACCAATCATTTTATATTTCATATGTTTATTATATAAGGCTTTGCGTGTTTTGTCTAGACAAAAACATAGTGAATGAGCAACATATACGAGATTGTGCCGACCGAAATGCTGAAGAGAATATTGCGTTTCCACAGGTGCACAATCACGGTCAGGGCAATTGCAATCAACTGCGGAGCAAGGATTTTCATATCAAAAGTGTAGCCGTCTTTTATGCAATAAACAATCAGCACGCCGATAATTGCAGGGGGCATAATGTTGCCGAGGTATTTCACGATTTTCGGCACTTCACGCTTGCCGAACACAGCAAACGGAATGAGTCGGGTTGAAAAAGTGACCGCACTTGCAACAAGAACGGTGATTATTAGTTTAGAGGTTGAAAGCATCACATTACCTCCTTTTTGCCGTCAAGCAGAGGTTTCATACCGAGCAAAAGTGCCACGGTGATAATGAGGCTTGGAAGCAAGAATTTGTCCGGTCCGAAAATAAAAAGACAAACAAGTGCGCAGATTATTCCCAAAAATCCCGGTAACTTTGATTTTGACGCAAGAATTTGGTCGAGGAAAATAACCACAAAAAGCGCCGTCATAGAAAAGTCAATGCCGGTGAAGTCGATTTTTATCAGCTGACCTGCAAGGTTGCCGATTATTGAACCGACAATCCAATACATATGGTCAAATATGCCAATCAAAAAGCGTGCGTCACCTTCGTCAACATCCTTTGGAGTTGTGTCGAAAGAAGTGTTGACCCCGTAGGTTTCGTCTGTGAGCGAAAAGATGAGCGACGGGTACCTCCAACCGTAGCTTCTGAATTTTTCTATAAAGCTCAATCCGTAGAATATGTGTCGTGAATTTACAAAAAATGTCATCACCGCAATGCTTGCCAAAGAAGCGTGCGAGGCAATCATAGACACGAGCAAAAGCTGACCGGAGCCGGCATATACCAAAAGGGAAATGACTATTGCCCAAATCCAGTTATAGCCGATTTCGTACAGCGAAATGCCGAATGCTGAGCCTAAAAACAAATAGCCGAACAGCACGGGCAAGGACATTTTGAACGCAAATTTTATTGTTTTTGCTTTGTTTTTCATTAATTTGTTTTTATCCTTAACTGATTATTACATATAATATATTTAAAAGCAAACTGATTTTACATCAACAAGCTGATGTTGTCAACATAATTTGAACGAGTTTTGAACAAAATAAAAATAATTTTGTTGTATTTTATATCTTTTTGTGGTATAATGAAAACTCACACTAATATATTAGAGAGGTTTACAAAAATGGAAAAGAAAAGAAGCAGCTTTAAAGGCTCAATCGGCTTCGTTCTTGCGGCAGCAGGCAGTGCCGTAGGTCTTGGAAACATTTGGCGTTTCCCTTATTTGGCAGCCAAAGATAACGGAGGATTCTTCATCTTTTGCTATATCATTTTGGCGCTCACATTCGGCTTTACTCTTCTTGTTACCGAGATTGCAATCGGTAGAAAGACAAAGCAATCACCGCTCACCGCTTATGGACAAATCAACAAAAAATTCAGACCGCTCGGTACAATTGCTACTCTTGTGCCAATCATTATTTTGCCATATTATTGTGCAATTGGCGGATGGGTACTCAAGTATTTCATCAGCTTTGCAACAGGCGATGGCGTAGCAGCCGCAGCGGATAATTACTTCACAGACCATATCACAAGTCTGTGGCTTCCAATCATTTTGATGGCTGTATATGTTATTGCGACCGCAGCAATCGTTTTTGGCGGCGTAAACAAGGGCATTGAAAAGACAAGCAGAATTCTTATGCCGATACTCTTTATCCTTATTTGTTGCATCGGCGTTTTTGCACTTACTCTTAAGTACACAGATGCTGACGGCGTAACCCGTACAGGCCTGCAGGGTCTCAAGATTTATCTTGTACCTGATTTCAAGGCACTCACTTTGAAGTCGACATTTACAACTATTTTTGACGCTCTCGGTCAGCTTTTCTACTCAATCAGCGTTGCTATGGGTATTATGATTGCTTACGGTTCTTATGTTGATGACGACACAAACCTTATGAAGTCTGTTAATCAAATCGAGATTTTCGACACAATCGTTGCACTTCTCGCAGGTCTTATGATCGTTCCTTCAGTGTTCGTATTTATGGGCAAGGACGGTATGACAGCAGGTCCGGGTTTGATGTTTATCTCACTTCCAAAGGTATTTGCCGCAATGGGCAAAATCGGTATTGTTGTCGGCGTTGTGTTCTTCGTTATGGTTCTCTTTGCCGCTATCACATCATCTGTTTCGATTATGGAGGCTATCGTTGCTTCTCTTATGGACAGATTCCATTGGAAGCGTAACACAGCAGGCGCTGTTGTTTTGGTTTATTCATTGATTGCAGGTACAATCGTTTGCCTCGGTTACAACAAGCTCTACTTTGAACTCACACTTCCAAACGGCACGGTTGGTCAAATCCTTGATGTTATGGACTATGTCAGCAACAACATCTTTATGCCTGTCGTTGCATTCTTCACATGCATCCTTATCGGCTGGGTTGCAAAGCCAAAGACTGTTATTGATGAAGTTACAAAGAACGGCGAAAAGTTCAATCGTAAGTTCATCTACAATGCAACAATCAAGTTTGTTGCTCCGGCACTTTTGCTTGTTCTCTTTGCACAGGCAATCGGATTGTTCAGCTTCTAAATTTAATAATGATAAAAATGCAGGCTCGTTGAGTCTGCATTTTTTTGTTGATGTTGAGGATGGTTTGTGCTATTATTTTTTAGAGGTGATATTATGCAAAAAGATAAAACGAATGTTATGCGTGTGCTTGACCAAAAGAAACTTGAATACACGCACTACGCATATGACAATATGACCACAAATGCGGTTGAAGTGGCAAACAGACTCGGCACCGATCCGCAGTTTTTATACAAAACATTGGTGACGGTCGGCAAATCAAAGGAACATTATGTTTTTATGGTGCCTGCCGAACACGAACTTGATTTGAAAAAAGCCGCAAAGGCAGTCGGCGAAAAAAGTATCGAGATGCTTCCACAAAAGGAATTGCTCCCGCTCACAGGTTATATCCACGGCGGATGCTCGCCTATCGGAATGAAAAAACAATTTAAGACTACCATCCATATCAACGCTCAAGAAGCAGAGAAAATCTTTTTTTCGGGCGGCAGAGTGGGCTGTCAGGTCTGCACTTCACCAAAGAATTTGGAAAAGGTCATCCGACTCCAATATAAGGACATAATTAAAGACGCTGATTGATTCAGCGTCTTATTATTTATTGTTCGTTTTTGGCTTCGTCGGTGTCACGGTAGTATTGAGTGAACGGGTGGAAGCGTTCTTGTTCTTCCCAAATCTGCTTTGCCATCGGTGCCCACTCTTTTGCGTAAAGGTCACATTTTGAGCAAAGTTCATCTGCCGATTCAGGACAGGTGAGGTTTGTTGATTTTGCACCTGTCACATCAATAATATGTCTTAACGCCTGCGGATTTTCAAGCATCGGGCAAGGGCGGAGCATATTGTTGTTGAACGGCTGTCCCTTGTAATACTGTTTGAAAAGAGGAGAACGCAAACATTCGAGAATACTCTTTTCTCTGATGTTGCTGTCGCTGTAATGGATGAATACGCAAGGCTCTGCGTCACCCTCGCTGTTGATGTGGAAGTAGTTTCTGCCACCTGCAATGCAACCGCCGACGAACTCGCCGTCGTTTTGGAAGTCCATAACAAATATCGGCTTGCCGTTTCTTGTTCTTCTCTTTTTGCGGATGGTTCTGTACACATGCTCTCTTTGTTCAGGTGTGAGAAGCAATGATGTGTCGGCATCCGAGCCGATTGGCATATAGTGGAAGTAGAGCGCAAATTTTGCCCCTGCTTCAATTTCCATATCATAGAACTTGTCGGATGTTACGGCTTGGTAGTTTTTGCTTGTGTAGCAAATCGATGTGCCGAAAATACATTTGTGCTTTTTGAGAAGTGCCATTGCGTCAACAACTTTTTTGTAAACGCCCTCGCCTCGTCTGAAATCGGTTGTTTCTTCCGTGCCCTCGATAGAAAGTGCAAGCGCAAAGTTGCCCGATTTCTTCAATTCTTCGCAGAATTCATCATCAACCAAAGTGCCGTTTGTGAATGCAAGGAAGATGCAATCCGGATTTTCCTTTGTTACGGTGAGAATATCTTTTTTGCGAACAAGCGGTTCACCGCCCGTAAACATAAAGAAATGTGTGCCTAGTGCCTTTGCTTCGGTAACAATTTTTCTCATTTCGTCAAGTGTAAGGTTTGAGTGATGACCGTATTCAGCAGCCCAACAGCCCTTGCATTTGAGGTTGCAGGCAGAGGTCGGGTCCATAAGAATAATCCAAGGAATGTTGCATTTAAGCTTATCTCTGTTTTCACGCAGGGTTGAAGTTCCAATATATCCTGCATCAATCGCAAAGGTAAGGAGAACATTTGTAAGAAGCTCCTTGTCGGTTTCTTCGATAATGCGATAAACATAGTCGTTCCAAGTGTTTTGCGGATTTGTGATAACATCAAGCGGAGCAGTCCATGTTGTTTCAGGGAACAGATTTCCCGTTACCGCCTTGCCGATTTTGAGCACCTTTGGAATATTCTTTTTTGGGTTTTTGTAAACATAATTCACAAGCGGTCTGCCGATTTTGTGTAATGTGCTTGCTTTGAACTTCATAAAAATCTCTTTTCTTTATTGATTACATTATTACATTGATTCAGGAACATCAACCTTTAGCATAACGAGGATATTCTTGATTGTGTTTTTAACTGCTGTGCAGAGGAAAAGTCTTGCCTCTGTAAGTTCTTTGTCATCGCTGACAACTCTGTGAGCGTTGTAGAACTTGTGGAAAAGTGTTGCAAGTTCAATCACATAGTGAGTGATTCTTGCAGGGTCGTAGCTCTTTGCCGCACCGATGATTTCATCTGTGAGTGAAGCAAGATGAGAAATAAGGTCACGCTCTTCGCTTGAATTGAGCCTGTTGAGAGCTTCTTCTGACGGTGTGGTAACCTCGATTCCCTCGTCTGCGGCTTTTTTGATGATTGAGCAAATTCTTGCGTGAGCATACTGAACATAGTAAACAGGGTTTTCGCTGCTCTGTTTTGCTGCCAATTCAAGGTCAAAGTCAAAGTGAGAGTTTGGCTCACGAAGATTGAAGAAAAATCTTGCTGCGTCAATAGGCACTTCTTCAAGAAGTGTGTTGAGTGTGATTGCCTTGCCCGAACGCTTTGAAAGTTTGATTGTTTCGCCGTTTCTGACAAGTCTGACCATTTGCATAATGACAATGTCGAGTCTGTCTGCATCAAGACCGAGAGCAGTGAGTGCCGCTTTCATTCTTGGGATATAACCGTGGTGGTCAGCACCGAGAACATCAATAGCCTTGTCGTAGCCTCTTGTTACGAGCTTGTTGTAGTGGTAGGCAATGTCCGGCACAATGTAGGTAGGAATACCGTTTGCACGAATGAGCACGATGTCTTTGTCGTTGCCGAATTCGCTTGCCTTGAACCAAAGTGCGCCGTCTTGTTCGTAGGTAACACCTTTTTCCTTGAGTGCTTCAATAATTTTTTGAACCGAACCGTCATTGTGGAGGGTTGATTCTCTGAACCACTTGTCGTACTTGATTCTGTATTTGCCGAGGTCTGCTTCAAGACCTGCAATGTTCTTTGGAAGTGCATATGCAACAAGTGCATCTCTTCGTTCCTGTGAGTCACATTCTGCGTATTTGTCGCCGACTTCGCTAAAGAAGTTTCTTGCGTGAATGGTGATGTCCTCGCCGTGGTATGCGTCCTCAGGAAGTTCAACATCCTTTCCGCATTCCTGCAAATATCTGACTTCAAGTGAGGTTGCAAACTTTTCGATTTGGTTGCCTGCATCGTTGATATAGAATTCTCTTTGAACATCATATCCCGCAGCGTCAAGCACGCTTGCAAGACAGTCGCCGATTGCACCGCCACGAGCGTTGCCGATGTGCATAGGTCCTGTCGGATTTGCCGAAACAAATTCAACAAGCATTTTTTTGCCCTCGCCATAGTCCGAACGGCCGTAGTTGTCACCGCTTGAAACTATGTCCTTGAGCACATCGCCGTAATACTTGTCCGAAAGATAAAAATTGATGAAGCCCGGACCTGCGATTTCGCATCTGTCGATATATCCGCCGTCAAGGCTGAAATTCTTTACTATTGCTTCCGCAATCATTCGAGGTGCTTGGTGATATGCTCTTGCACCTGCCATTGCAATGTTTGATGAAAAGTCGCCGTTTTTCTTGTCGGCAGGCTTTTCAATGATGAATTTTGGCATTTCTGCCTCAGGCAAATCACCGTTTTGAGTTGCTTTTTCAACTGCAAGGGCTATTGCCTCATTGAGTTTGTTTTCTACTTCTTTTACCATTTTTGACATATCTGTTCTCCCGATTATTCACATAGTCTGAATTTTATTATTACATCATTTTGCGAGGATATTGCACCGTTTATGTCAATATCGTAGCTGAATTTGAAAGTTCCCTCGGTTTCGTTGAATTCGATTTCAACCTCTCTGCCGAAGATTCCCATCAGCATATCTCCGTATTCTGTGCCGTAGTTGCACAGGTGACGCTTTGATTTTTCGATGATAAGGCAGGAAGAATATGCGCCCGACTTTATCATTTCAACCTTGCTTTCGTCCTTTGCGATGTTGAGCTTTGCACGAAGCGGAGCGGTGCTGTTTTCAAGCTCCTCGTTGTATCTGATTATGTAGTTGTCATCGTCGTGCTCAAAAGTGCCGACTGTTTTCATTTCCACCTGATCCTTGTCATCGTCAAATTTTTGATGACCGATGATGGTAATCAATGCTTTAGCCATATTTTAAATAATGCCTCCACGCTTAATTGCAAGGTCAATGAGCTTGTCGATAAGCTCTGTATATCCCACTCCGACAGCCTCGAAAAGCTTTGGATACATACTGATTGAGGTTTGACCCGGAATAGTGTTGATTTCGTTCAAAAGCACTCTTTGGTCATCTTTTGTAACAAAGAAATCGCATCTGCTCATACCCTCACAACTGAGAGCCTTGTATGCTCGGAGTGCTTCCTGTCTGACTTCGTTTCTTTTTTCTTCGCTCAAAAGTGCAGGAATATGAAGCTCGGACGCAGGATTGTTGTATTTTGCGTCAAAATCATAGAATTCCGCAGCTGCAACGATTTGACCGACCTCTGCCGCAACAGGTTCTTCGTTACCGAGAACGGCAACTTCAACTTCTTGTCCCTCTATGAATTCTTCAAGAACAACTTTTTTGTCCTCTTTGAATGCCTTTTCTATGCCGACAATGAGTTCTTCATCGTTGTGAGCCTTTGTTATGCCGACCGATGAACCTGCGTTTGCAGGCTTAACAAAAATAGGAAAGCCCAATTTGTTGATTGCAAGGTCAAGGCATTTTCTGCTGTCCTTGCCGTATTCGTATTCGGTGAAGGCGCACCATTTTGCCTGCTCAATGCCAAACGCATCCGCAACGGCGTTTGTAACCGCCTTGTCCATACAACTGCCCGAAGAAGTTGCGTCACAGCCGACAAACGAAATTTGTGCAAGCTGCAAAAGACCCTGAACCGTGCCGTCCTCGCCGTTTTTGCCGTGAAGAACAGGGAACACCGCATCAAGTCTGATTTGCTCTGCGTCTTCCGTCACAATGCCGTGAATTTTGCTGTCAGGTGTGATGTATGCTTTTTTGAGCGACCTTGACTTCAGCCATTCGTCATTCGGAAGCATAGCTACATCGTCATCAAACAAAAACCACTCGCCCTGCTTTGTGATTCCGAGCATAACAATGTTGTATTTTTCTTTGTCTATATTTTCAAGTATGCTTTTGGCGCTGATACAGCTGATGTCGTGTTCCGACGACGCTCCGCCAAAAAGTACACCGAGAGTCAATTTGTTCATTTATTTTCACCTGATTCTTTATCTGTAAACAATATTCTATATAGTTTAGCATATTTTTGTTTAGATTTCAATATTACTTTAAAATTACTTTTAAAATTTAAATTTTATAGTGACAAATTATAATATATGTGTTATAATGCATTAATTAGTGGGAATGTGTCCTGCAACAAGTTGTTTTTAGGGAGTGATTGTGCTGAAAAACGAGAATAAAAACGATATTGTTAATGATGCAGAAAAATCATTAAAGCGTAATTTGAAAACCAAAGGTATACTCATTCCGATTATATTTGCAATAATAGTGGTTGCGGTTTGTGCTGTTCTTGCAAGTCCCAATGTGGAATTTTTCCCAAGCGGAAATCATCACGACAGCTTGACAACAACCGCACCTACACAAACAACGGAGTTTGATGAAAATGAATATGCACACATTGTACAAGATTAAAACTACATTTTTTGATGTACTGCTTGCATTGTTTTTGTTTTTGTTTTTTGTCCTTGCAGTTGCTTCGCCGACAATCGGCAATTCTGATTTTTACGGAAAATTTCTCGGCGGTGAGGATATCACACAGGCTATTCAAACCTCGCTTTATGAGAAAACCGATGAAATAGCCGAAGAAACAGGGATTGAGCCAAAAGCATTTGAATATGCAGTCGGTAAAAATAAAATTAAGGCTTTGCAAAAAGAAATAGTCAAGTCTGCGTTCAGCGGCGGAAATTACGATTATTCCGAAAGCTCCAACATCGCCGTTTGCTATCGTGACGGCATAAAGGAGTTCTATCGCTTCAATGGATTTGAACTTGACGAAAAGGCTCTTGAGGAGGCTGTTCCGCTTGCCTCAAAGGCGTTTAACGAAGCAATGGGAATTGACAACAACGCAGAGTTTTCAACATTTGTCGGCAGACTCGGCAGAGTTGCGGTTATGATTGTTGTTGCGATTTTTGCGCTTATTGCGGCGTGTGCGGTCAAGGTGTTTATGCTCAACGACGGCAGAACAAAGATGTTCAGCCATTACGCTTCATCTATGATTAGCGCAGGTCTGTCGCTTGTTGCGGTTTGTATTTTGAACTTTGCGCTTCAATTTGCATCTAATATGTACCTGACCGAAAATGACGGGCTGAATATTGCCCTGGGTCAGGCGTTCAATGTGTATTTTATTATTTTGGCGTGCTTTGGTGCGGTGCTTCTTGTCGGCGGATACAGTATGATGATTTATGTTTATCGTTATTATGTTCGCAAGGCACATCGTCAAAAGCAGGAAATTGAAATAAACAAAACCCTTTATGTCGGAAGCGAAAACGGCGATAAAACTATCGGCGAGATTGCCAAAGAGCACGAGGAAATGTATAACAAACAGGAGAAAAAATAATATGGAATTAATCGAAGCATATAAGAATATAGAAAAAAATCTTGCCCTAACTAATGAGGAGCTTGGTTTCAAGAAAAAAAGCGAGGACGAAACATCGATTTTGTTTGAGGGCAAAAAAGGTGCATACCGCCTTGTTCACGACAAGGACACCAATATTCTTGAACTTGAATGTGCGTATAATGTTGACGGTCAACAAAGCGAATTCAACACAGTTTCACGCAATTTGTTCGAACTTGATGTTGTTGACGACAGAGATATTAAATCAACTTCAAACGAAATTATTGACGAGATTGAAAAACTTTTCAAGGTGAATAAGCCTGTTAATCTCGATAAGGTTAAAATGCCGAAATCCGTTTCAAGAACTAAGGCTAAGAATGGTCTTGTAAGCTACGATGTCGACAGCCTTGCAAATCGTTTCGGCACACTCTATCCTGAATTCAAGGACGAAATCAAAAAGAATGTCGTTGCTTACGGCGAGTTCTTGCCTGAGGACTTTTTCATCAATTACGGCACTCCAAAGGTGTTGGAGGTTATCAAAAACGGCAACGATGCTGACCGCAAAAAGCTTTTCAAGATGCTCAATGAGGTTTACGAGGACGGCATCAATGATGTTCAGGACATCATCGCCGTTACAATCCTTGGCGAAATGAAAAATGACAAGGATATGATGGCTGTTGCCGATAAATATATGAGCGAATATATGTCGGGTGCGGTTCACGAGGTCAATAAACTTACCGGAAAGAAAAACAGCTACACCAAAAAGCTCAAAAACCCACCTGCGTATAAACCAAAGAAGAACAAGAGCTTTAGTATGGCTAATCAGCTTGGAAATATGCAGTAATGGTTAACAGAGAATATAAATCAACGCCGAAAAATGCAAAAAACATTGCCTTGAAAGCTGTGGCTTTTCCGCTTGTTGCCGGGATTGCCATTGCTTTGTTGGCTCTGTTTGTCGGTTTCGGCGGTTCTTTTTTTGATGTGCCAAACGGCACGCCTGTGGCGTATTTTGACGGTGAAAACGACAATTCCGTTTTTGCCGAAATTGACTGTGGCGATAATCAAATCCCTGTTCTGCATGGCGATGAGTATTCGTTTTTGGATGACGGTGCTTGCTACAAAAAAGGCTCGCTTTTCGGCGAAGTCGGGGTTGGCTACTATCTCGCTCTCGATAACAAAATTAAGCCGTTTGCAGGGAAAAATGTCACCGTTTCAGTCGACGGCGAAACATATTCTTATAGATGCACGGGCAAACTTTCGGCAAAAAACGAAAATGAGGTGCTCAACCATATTTTCAATGCAAGTAAAGGCTTTGTGCTTTACACTCAAAATTCGGATGAATACGGCTTTTCGAAAGGCTACACCGCCTATTTTTATGAGGAGGTGGCTGAATAATGCTTGCAAAATCACGCAAAATCATATCTTATTTTTTGGCTGTGATAATCGCAGTTTCGGTCACGGCTTCGATTGTTTCGGCGGTCGATTGCCTGACTGTTGGCAACAGAGCGTTCTATGTCAAATCCTTTTCAACGCAAAAATTGGCTGATGAATGTGACCGCCAACTAATCGAAAAATATAAGGCTCTCTCTGCAAAAAGCAATCTTCCGCTCGATATTTTCGACAGCGTTAAGGTCAAGTTCAACACCCGTGAAAGCCTTGTTCAGGCAAGCGGTTATGTCTTTGACGAAAATGACGAAGCACTCAAAAACGGTAGCCGATATTCGTATTTTGAAAAAACGATTAATGAATATATCGATGCAAATGATATCAAAATGTCCAAGCAGAGCATAGACCTCGTCGCTTCGGAGGCTCAGCAGATTTATTCCGATACGGTGGGTATCCATAACCTGAAATTCTTGCAAAAATATGTTGCCGAACGCAATTCGGCTTCGCTTCGCCGACTTTCGGCTTGCCTTGTCGTTGTTGCGCTGTCGGCGTTTTTGCTCGTTTATATTTATGAAAAAAATATCAAATCCGCTTCGTATTTTGCAATCGGATTTATGGCGGGGAGCGTCGCCGTTGTCGCTCTGTCGCTGATTATGTTGCTTGCAAAGGTCGGCACACAGGTCGTTGCAACACCCGATGTTTGGGCAACCGTGCTTTCGGATATGGCAATCAAAGTCCTTGTGTTCAGGCTTGTCGGCGGTATCGCTTCGCTTGCTTTGAGCACCGCACTATTTGTCTTTGCTCAAAAACGAATCAGCCGAGAGCAAATGCGTAAGGACACCCGATATTCCAAGATTTTTTCAAAATTGTAAAATCATTTTAAAATGCCGTGAGTTTCGACTTGCGGCTTTTTTTGAAGAATCATAATTCCTATATATAAATGAAAATAATATATAGATATAGCTTTCCTTGTTGCAAGGGGTTTATGTGCGACTGAGGGGTTAAACAGACAATGGTTTTTATTTCCATAATCCTCGGCCTTTTCTGTTCAAAAATGTTAAAAAACCGCTAAAATAGGGCGTTTTTTAAAAAATTTACAATTTGTTAAAAAAAATAATTTTTCTCTTGATTATTGCTGTTATATATGATATTATTAAATAGAATAAAAATGATATTATGTATATTGCTGTACCTGTATGCGTGGTATCGAAAATCTTAGGGAGGTTTTTTTATGGTTAAAAGACTATTCAAAAAGTCAATGGCGTTTTTGTTGACAGTTTTGATGATTGCCACATCACTGCCGCTTACCGCATTGGCTGAATCACAAACAGACTCCGTCACAACCGAAAAGAAAGTTTCTATCGATGCTAAAACTATCGGTTTGATTACTTATGACGGTAAGTCTCGTTCATCTCAAATAAGTTCAGGCGTATACGATTATAATATTGTATATGATGGATCAGATGATTCTTTTTCTGCCGCTTATTGGACTTATGACACTTCTGCACTTACCAAACTTACTGCAGAAACTGTTAAAGATGCAATGTTCACTTACACCAAGATTAATGCGTTGAACAATTGTACAGGTCTTTCTCTTTACTATGCAAAAGACACTGCCAAGGCAGATAAGTTGCCTGCCGGCAATCATAACGGTAAAGATTCAACAAGCCCTGTTTACGGCATTTATGACGGTAAAAATGGAAAAAACAATACATCACAAAGAAATAATCTTATCAGCACGCTTAATCTTGCTTTCCTCGGTTCAACCGATGCAGCTTCTATCAAAGGCTCTGGAGAAGCCGATTTCCAAATTCAAGCTCGTGATGCACTCAACTATGCAATTCAAAACAAGTTGAGCAAGCTTACCTTTGTTCTTATGCAAACAGGCAACGGCGCAGGTTCGGGCAATGGCAACAACTGGTCCGATACTCATATCAAGGCTTCCGCTCCTGCAACCATCACCGCAAAGTATGATGAGTTGATTGACGTTAAGAAAGGTTTGGACGGTCTTAATCAGCAGATTGAAGCTTACGAAACAAAGATGTCTCAGCTTTCATCAACAAATATCTACAAGAATATGGCACCTGCTTATAAGTGCTATATCGAGGCAATCAAGTATCGTGATGCATATGTGTACGGTACTGCCGGTGCTCCTGAACAAGCAGATATAGAAAAAAAGGCTGACGAACTTGCTCTTGCAATTGCTAATATGCAAAAGTGGGAAGATGATGTAACAGGCAAGTTCAAGAGTGAAACCCCAAAATTCAAATCAAGCAGTGGCGAATACACTGTTAATGCAAACCCACTTTCAGATGGTTCAAGCTGTTACAGCAACATCCTCTATACTGAACTCTGTACAGGTACAAACTACCAAGATACTACAGGTAGTGACAGATCGGGTATTGCAGTATCTTTCAACGAAAATGACCAGGGTCAGGTTGACGAAGGTAAAGTAGCTGTTGAAATTTACTATCCAAACACAGTCCTTCTTTACGACGGTGTTACACCTGCAAGAATGCCTGTTATGTTTATGGCATATAACTTCACTATTGCAGACAGATACATTTATCATGTTTTCCCTGCACAGAACCAGTTTGAAAGCTGGGCAACAAAGAAAACCGGTGAATCACCTACTTTCAAATCTGTTTCATTCTTCACCAACCAAACAGCTGACGGCTGGAAGGGCGGTAATGACACAAAGAAGAATTTGACAATGCTTGATTTCAACGCTTGCCGTAATAACGGTGAGTTCCAGCCGAGTGCTCAGGCAAAGCTCACCTATCAAGCATCGGGTTCTAACAAAGCTTCTGTAACAGATTTGCTTTATTGGAGAAATAAAATATTTGGTGTTGTCAGAAAACCTGACTGGGATGCTTATGCAGGCTCATTCCAGGTTTATGGCGATGGCTTTGAAAATGAAGTCTTGAATGACGAAAACACCGAAAACAGAGGTTTCCGTGAAGTTGCTATGGACTGGGCGTGGTACGGTGGTACAAGCAAAACTCCTGTTGATACTTTTGACTCTGCTCTTTCAGGCTACAACCAGTCTAAAGACATCAAGCTTAAGGACAAATCAATTCTTGCAAAAAGAAAGTCTATCTATGTATTCAACTACAAGTATTTGACTGATGCTATCAAAAGCCTTAACCTTTCAGACCTCACCAATGTTTCAAACTTCAAGCAGAACGGTTTGGCAAAATTGATTGCTGCTGTTGACAATGCAACAAATCACGCTCAGGATTCTGAGGTTAGAAAAGTAACATTTGCAAATGTTAGAGAAAAAGGTCAGGAATACACAAATGTTGCCAATGCTTTGGTAAAAACAGCTGTAACTCCTGATTCAAGCTTCGCTCACTATGATGCATTGAAGACAGAAATCACAAAGTCAAAGAAAATCATTGGCTACGGCAATGAAGGCAACAAGAACTACACTGCAGAATATTGGACTCCGTTCGAAAATGCATACAAAGCAGCAACAGCTTATTTTGACAATAACTATGCCAACCTCGACACTCCTATTGATGTTTCAAGCACTCAAAAACTTGTTGAAGACCTCACTGCAGCAAGAGAAAACCTCAAGAAAGGTCTTAAAAAGGATGTTGTAAACACAACTGCTCTTGAAATTGCTCTTCACAACGCAGAGGACATCGTTAATAACAGTCAGTATTTGGTTGCAAATTCAATTAATGTTACAGAGCTTCAAGCTCTTGTAAAGAATGCCAAGACTACTGTTTGGCAGTCAGAGGCTAACTTCGGTTTTGATATTGAAAAGCTTTCAAAAAATGATGCTAACCAAAAGACTGTTGATGATTTCACAACTCAACTTTCTGCTCTCATTTCAGGTGCTAAGCTCAATTTTGAGAGTGTAACAGACATCAAGTATTCTCTTGTTTCTGCTCTTGCAGAAGCTCAAACATATGAAGCAAAGAAGAAAGATTACGGTAACTATGCTTCACTTCAGGATGTTGTTCAAAACGCAAACAATTTCCGTGCAAACTACACAGGCTTCGACCCTGCAACAGAAAACAGTGTTCAAAATACTGTTTCTACATACATCACACATGTTGAAAACATTGTCAATGCAATCAAGGGCTTGAAACCTGCTTTCAGTACAATTGCAAACGGTACTCCTGCAAACAACGGTAAACTTAAGAGAACTGAATTCTCAAGCCAAAAATATCCTGATTGGTACAAATTCTATTGGGAATATCAAACAGACGCAATCATTTTCAAAAAAGACCACGAAGGATTCACATACACTTTGCCAAAGTCAACAATGGGTGCTCTCACTAAGGAATCAGGTACAGACTTTGATTTGTTGGTTGACTCAATCGTTTTTGACTCGGGTATACTTGACAGAGCTGAAATTACCCTCTCAAACCGTAAAATCGACAGAGATTGGCCGAGCGGTGACTATGCTTTGAAACCGAACCAACTTAAAGATTATGCAGCTGCGGCCTT
>CABQCC010000025.1 GCA_902462495.1 uncultured Eubacterium sp.
ACAGCGTCGGGCAGGCCATTTTTTTAGTCGTATTTTAAGATTTCGGTAAAATAAATGTAAAATTTTCTTGACATTTATTATATATTATAAGATAATTTATATGCATATAGATATTATAAACATAGACTAATTTTGTGTAAGAGGAAAATGTATGGGGATAACTAACATCATCAGCCTTCTCGGCGGTCTTGGTTTGTTTTTGTTCGGAATGAAATATATGTCCGACGGCTTAAATCAAGTCGCAGGTAAAAAGATGAAATTGCTTCTTGAAAAACTTACTCGCAATAGATTTAAGGGATTTTTACTCGGTGTTTTGGTAACGGCTGTTATTCAGTCATCATCTGCCACAACCGTTATGCTTATGGGCTTTCTTAATGCCGGCATTATGGATTTGGCACAGGCAACAGGGGTTATTATCGGTGCAAATATCGGCACCACAATTACCGCTGTTCTTATTGCTATTGATGTTTCTGCCATTGCGCCGTTTTGTATTTTTATCGGAACGGTTATGGCTCTGTTCAGCAAAAAACAAACGCAAAAGTTTATTGGGCAAATCATTCTCGGCTTCGGCGTTTTGTTCTTTGGCTTGAAGTATATGAGCGGTCCTGAGGCTATGGGCGTGCTCAAAACAAGCACAGCATTCCAGACCTTTATCACAAAGGCAGACAATCCGATCTTGGGGCTTTTGATTGGCTTTATTATGTGCTCGGTTCTCCAAAGTTCAAGCGCATCAATCGGTGTTTTGCAGGCTTTGGCTATGACAAGCGCAAGCCTTATGCCGATGAAATTTGCAATTTATCTCATTATCGGCATAAATGTCGGCTCGGCTATGCCGTTGTTCCTTTCTGCTATCGGAGCAAAAACAAATGCCAAGCGTGCAGCGTTGATTTATTTTATTTTTGACTTTGTGGGTATGCTGATATTCACACCTGTTGCGCTCATATTCCCGCAGTATGCCGAGTGGATAACGACTTTGTCGGATAACGGTTCGGTGCAGGTTGCCATTGCACACATCATTTTCAAGGTGGTTACCGCCTTTGTTATGTTGCCGTTCATCAAATGGGTTGTTAAACTCAGTGAAGTTATTATCAAACCTAAAGAGCACGACACTCGACTTCGCTTTGAATTTATCGATAAGAAAATCAGCGATAATCCTATTTCAACCGCTCTTCAAATCGGTAGTGAGGTTGAGCGTATGGCAAGACTTGTTAGACATAATTTTGTCATTGCCTGCGAGGGATTCCTTGTTATGGACAACAGCAAACAGCGTGAACTTGAAGAAAATGAAGAACTTATAAATTGGCTTAATCATAATATTTCCGACTTTATGATAACCGTTACGTCAAAAGAGATTACCGGTGATGTATCTGAATATCTCGGTAAGATGTTCCATGTTATCACCGACCTTGAAAGAATAGGCGACCATGCTCAAAATATTATGGGAAGAGTGACCACTGCAAAAGAAGAAAATTACGAGTTTTCGGATAGAGGTATTGCAGAATTTAAGGAGATTTATGAGGTTGACCTTGAACTTCTCGACCGTGCACTCGGTGCTTTCACAAACAAGCATTTGACAGATGCCGAGGAACACCAACTTCATTATCTTGAAGATACAATTGACTATCTCACATTGCAGGCACAGGATAATCATGTTCAGCGACTTCGTGAAAAGAAGTGTCACACCTCATCGGGTGTTATATTCACAAAGGCACTTCAAGACCTTGAAAGAGTCGGAGACCATTCATACAATATAGCTTGGGCTGCAAGAATTGATAAGAATTTGATTAGACAGATTTAGTGATTATTAAAAATAATATATAGGAGAAATATATTATGGAGGAGATAAAATAATGGCAAACATCAGAGAGGTAATTGACAATTTTAATTTCAAGGGGGATTTTGTTGATGTAGAGGAATTCGGTTCGGGTCACATCAACAAGACTTATCTTGTGACTTTCAACAACAACGGAGAAGAACAAAAATACATTCTTCAACAGCTCAATGCAAATGTTTTCAAAAATATCGAGCAACTTATGAAAAATGTTTTTACCGTAACTTCATATCTTCGTTCTGTTATTAAAGAAAACGGCGGTGACCCTGACAGAGAAACATTGCACTATATCCACACAAAGGACGGCAACGAATTCTACAAATCCTCAGAAGACAATACATATTACAGAGCATACATTTTTGTTCGTGATTCTGTCAGCTTTAATACTGCCGAAAATGCAGATATGTTCAAATCAAGCGGTGAAGCTTTCGGCAAGTTCCAAAGACTTTTGTCCGATTTCAACGCAGAGGAACTTACAGAAACCATCCCTCATTTTCACGATACTTTGTGGAGATATAATAATGAATTTGTGCCTGCTCTTGAAAAGAATGCTTCGGGCAGACTGGACACTTGCAAGGCAGAGGTTGATTTTGTAAATAAGTATGCCGATGAAATGGGCAAACTTACTGCAATGACCGAGAAGGGCGAACTTCCGCTCCGTGTAACTCACAACGACACAAAGCTCAACAATGTTATGTTTGACAAAGACACTTGCAAGTGCATTTGTGTTATTGACCTTGACACAGTTATGCCGGGTCTTGCACTTTATGATTTTGGCGATTCAATCCGCTTTGGTGCTTCAACTGCTGCCGAGGACGAAACCGACCTTGATAAGGTAGAAATGGATTTGGATTACTTCAAGGCTTATGCAGAGGGCTTTTTGGGCGAAGCAGGCGAGTATTTCAATCAAGCAGAGATTGACAACCTTGCTTTTGCTTCAAAACTTATGACTCTCGAATGCGGTATGCGTTTCTTGACCGACTACATCAACGGCGATGTTTATTTCAGAACAGAATATCCTGAACATAACCTTGACCGTGCACGCAATCAGTTCAAACTTGTTGCCGATATGGACAGCAAGATGGACAATATGGAAGAAATAATTAAAAATATATAGAAAGCATAAGGGTGGTTATATACTGCCCTTAACTTAATTTATGAGTATTAAGAAAAACGATGATATAACATTAAAAATTGAAGATATGACAAATGAAGGCTCGTCAGTCGGTCACTATGACGGTATGGCGGTCTTTGTTCGTGGTGCAGTAACGGGTGATGAAATTGTCGCTCATATTATTAAAGCCAAAAAGAACTATGCAATCGGTATTGTAAAAGAAATTATCAATCCGTCACCATGCAGAATTGAGTCTGATTGTCCTGTGTCCGACAAATGCGGAGGCTGTTCGTTCAGGAATATGACCTATGATGCCGAGCTTAAATATAAGCAGGGCAGGGTAGCAGACGCCGTTAAAAGAATTGGGCATATTGATGCTCCGATTAAGCCGATTATCGGTGCCGATACGGTTGATAATTATCGCAATAAGGCACAATATCCTGTTTGTATCACAAACGGCGAACTTCAGGCAGGCTTTTATGCTTACAAAAGTCATAGGATTATTCCGTGTGCAGATTGCCGACTTCAGCATAGCAGTTTCAAAGATATTCTCGATATAATCGCAAAATGGGTGCGTGCAAATAATGTTACATCTTATGATGAACAAACAGGCAGGGGACTGCTCCGCCATATTTATATTCGCAGAGCACCGATGACGGCAGAAACAATGGTCTGTCTTGTCATCAACGGCAAGAGTGTGCCGAACGAAACCGACCTTGTCGCTTCTCTCAAGCAGTATGACGGCGTAAAGTCAATTTGCTTGAATATTAATCGAGAAAACACAAATGTAATTCTCGGCAACGAAACAAAGCTGATTTACGGCGAACCGACTGTTACCGATGTTTTGCTTGGCAAAAAGTTTGTGATTTCGCCTGAATCTTTTTATCAAATCAATCATGACCAATGCGAAAAATTGTATACCAAAGCCGCTGAATATGCAGGTTTAACAGGTAACGAAACAGTTGTTGACCTCTATTGCGGTGTCGGCACAATTGGTCTTTCAATGGCAGATAATGCAAAGCGGATTTTCGGTATTGAGATTATTCCGCAGGCTATTGAAAATGCAAAAATCAACGCCCGACAAAACGGAATAACAAATGCAGAATTTTTCTGCGGTGACGCCTACGACGGTGCAAAGGAACTTAAAAAAAGAGGAATAACTCCCGATGTCGTTATCCTCGACCCACCTCGCAAGGGCTGTCAAAAAGAACTGTTTGACGTGGTCGAAAAAATGAACCCAAAGAGAATCGTTTATGTTTCGTGCGACAGTGCCACCCTCGCCCGAGATTTGGAAGTGCTCCAAACAAAAGGCTACCAAACCCTCGAAGTCACCCCGGTCGATATGTTCCCCCGCACTCCGCATGTGGAGTGCGTGGTTCTGTTGACTAAAGTACAGAAGTAAAAGTGTGAAAATTATTAAATTTGAAGAAATCTATTTTGATTACAATGATATGTTTTGGCATGCAATAGATGAAAAATGTAAAGCCATCATTAAAATAAAAAGAAAAATGATGGTTCTGTAAATCCCGATTTATACGGAATTGATTTTTATTTTATTGAGGAAAAATACATGTTGAATAAGCAAATAAATATTGAATTGCAAGATACACAATGGCAATTTGAATATGTTGACCATGACAGAAATATTGCCCGAGCAATAGTTTATGATGAAGACGGTTTGTTCTATTTTGTAAGAGCAGAACAAGATGATGATTTTGGAAAAGTAACATTGATTGAAACATCGGGTGTTGGAGTTGAGATAGGCGAGGACTTACAAACCGCCATTCAAAGAGAATTGAAAGAAGAACTTGGTATATCTGTAGAAATAATTTGCAAAATCGGAGTTGTAAGCGATTATTACAATCTGATTCACAGGCATAATATTAATAATTATTTCTTATGCAAAGTAAAGTCATTCGGAGAAAAGAATTTGACTCAGGATGAAGTAGAAAATTTTCACTTATCTACATTAAAATTGACATATGACGAAGCTGTTCGAGAATATGAAAATAGGGCAAATACAAGATTAGGAACACTTATAGCAAACAGAGAACTGCCTATTTTGCATCAAGCAAAAGAGATAATTAATGAAAGCCAAAAGTACCCTTATTATCACGAAGTTTGATATTAATCCCTTTGGGTTAATGATATATTTTATTTTAAGGAGATTGCTGTTTGAAGAAAAACAACACCTTGGAGATTGTAGGCTGACCGGGAGGTTTGCCAAAAAATTCAATCTCACAAACCTCCCTTGTGAAGTCAACATTTCAGGAGGAAAATTATGAATAAAAATGACTTTATTATTCGTTTGGAACAAAAAAGTGATTACAGAAAAACCGAAAATCTTGTCAGAGAGGCGTTACAGGTGAATATTCTCCGCCTCGGTTGTATATGGTTGACGAGCAAGAAGCGGAAGAATTTGACAAAACTTTTGAATTTAAACAAAAGCTTGTTCTTCCCGAGCAGTTGTTCTGAATGAACGGGGAAGGTGGGTAACTGCCTGCCTTTTGAATATAAATTTTGGAGGTATGATTATGTCCGATATGTTAGATGTTATGAAATCAAGAAGAAGTATTAAGAAATACAAGTCCGCTCCTGTGGCTGACGAACTTCTTAACAAAATTGTTGAAGCCGGTCTTTATGCAGCAAACGGCAGAGGTAATCAAAATTCAATTATTATCAAAGTGACAGACAAAAAAGTTCGTGATGAATTGTCTGCTCTTAATTGCCAAATCGGAGGCTGGAAGCCTGATTTTGACCCGTTCTATAACTCTCCTGCCGTTCTTGTTGTTCTTGATAAAAAGGACAGCTCAACCTGTGTTTATGACGGCAGTCTCGTAATGGGCAATATGATGCTTGAGGCTCACGCTTTGGGTCTTGGCAGTTGTTGGATTCATCGTGCCAAGGAGGAATTCGAAACCGAGCAGGGCAAACAACTCCTTGAAAAACTCGGCATCACGGAGGAATATGTCGGCGTCGGTCATTGCATAGTCGGTTATCCTGACGGCGAAGCACCAAAAACACCCGACAGAAAGCCTAACAGAGTTTACAGTATTTGATAATAAAAACTTTACAATTTGTGTAAAACTCCCTGATTTATAAAATCGGGGAGTTTTTGTTGTATATGGCGGTTCCATATTGTATAATCAGATTGTAAAGAAAAAATTACAATTTTACTTAGATTTTACAAACCTTGTGTTTTTGATTTTACTTTTACTTTGTAATATTAAGGTAAAGAAAGGCGGAATAATTATGATTTACTGTATAGAAGATGATAACGGCATCAGAGATTTGATTGTGTACACTCTTACCGCCTCGGGATTTGAAGCAAAAGGATTTGCAAATTCGACCGAATTTTGGTCTGCTATTAAGGAAGGCACTCCGAACTTGATTTTGCTTGATATTATGCTTCCGAATGAGGACGGAATCAGTATTCTCAAAAAAATTCGTTCCGACAACAGAACGGCTGATATTCCCGTTATTATGGAAACGGCAAAGGAAACCGAGTACGACAAGGTTGTTGCTCTCGATTTGGGCGCAGATGATTATCTCACAAAACCGTTTGGTATGATGGAAATGGTGTCAAGAGTGAGGGCTGTTTTGCGCCGTACTTCAAAGGAAAATAAAAAGCAGGATTTGAAACTTAACGATTTGGAAATAGATACAGCTAAACATATTGTTTATGCCAATGGCGAGGAAATCAATTTGACCTTAAAGGAATATGATTTGCTCAAACTGTTTATGGAAAATATCGGCAGAGCGTTTACTCGTGACCAACTTTTGAGCAGTGTTTGGGGCACGGAATATGTCGGCGAAACAAGAACGGTCGATGTGCATATCGGCACGCTTCGTACCAAACTCGGAAAATGCGGAGATTATATAAAAACCGTTCGTGGTGTCGGTTACAGAATGGAGGATAAATTATGACAAAAAAGATTTTTCGCTCTATTTGTTCCGTTGCGGTTTGTATCACTCTTGCGGTGCTTGCCATAATTTTGGGCGTGCTTTACAATTATTATTCCGATATTCAAAGACAACGCCTCGACACGCAGGCAGAATATGTTGCAAGTGCGGTTGAACTTGACGGTATGAAATACCTCAAAAAAATTGATGACAAAACCTATCGTATGACTTGGATTGCAAAGGACGGCAAGGTGCTTTTTGATAACGAAGCAAACACCGAAGAAATGGGCAATCACCTTGAGCGTTTGGAAGTAAAACAAGCTATATTGACAGGCAAGGGAAGTGCAGACAGATATTCTGAAACCCTTACGGAACGTCTTTACTATACCGCTGTTCGCTTGGAGGACGGCAGCGTAATTCGACTTTCCGTCAACGAGCTTTCGTGGTGGGCGCTTCTGCTTGCAATGCTCCAACCGATTATAATTGTGTTCTTGGTTGCGGTGCTTGTTTCTCTCTATTTTGCATACAGACTTTCAAAGAAAATTGTTGAACCTCTAAATCAAATAGACCTTGACAAACCTGATGAAGCAAAGGTGTACGAAGAACTTGCTCCGCTTCTTCAAAAGGTTAAAGTTCAAAAAAAACAGATTAAAAATCAACAGCTTGAACTTGAAAAGAAACGCAGCGAATTCGAGGCTGCAACCGAAAATATGTCTGAGGGAATTATTCTTCTTAATTCCGACGGCGTGATTATCAGCATAAATAAAACCGCTTCCCGACTTCTCGGCATAAGCAGTTATTGTGTCGGCAAAGATTTGCTCTTGTTCAGCAGCGGCGTTGAGGTTCAGGAACTCCTCCGCAAGGCTGAAAACGGCAAACACAGCGAAATTATCCTTGACATCGATGATGTAAGCTATCATTTCAGCGCAACTCCGATTATGTCGGGCGACAAGGTAACAGGTGTTGCACTTATTATCTTTGATTTTACAGAAATGGAAAAGGCAGAGGAAGTTCGCAGAGAATTCACGGCAAATGTTTCGCATGAGCTTCGCACTCCGCTTCAAACAATTGCAGGCAGCGCCGAACTTCTTTCAAACGGTATGGTTGCCGAAAAAGATGTTCCGCAGTTTTCTCAGAAGATTTACAAAGAAGCAAAGCGACTTATCACTCTTGTTGAGGATATAATCAAACTTTCGCATCTTGACGAAGAAAATTCGGACATTATTTCCGAAAAAGTTGACCTTTATGATGTGTCAAAAATGACAGTTACAAATCTGACTCCTGTTGCTGAAAAGGCAGGTGTTGACCTTGCTGTAAAGGGCGAACCGTCAATCATCACAGGCAAATCACAGCTTCTAACAAGTATCGTGTATAACCTTTGCGATAATGCTATCAAGTATAACCGCCAAGGTGGCAGAGTTGAAGTTGAGGTCAAGAATTGCGTTGACTGTGTAAACCTTTCTGTAAGCGATACGGGAATCGGTATTCCTCTTGACCAGCAGTCAAGAATATTTGAAAGGTTTTATCGTGTTGATAAAAGCCGTTCAAAAGAGGTTGGCGGAACAGGTCTCGGCTTGTCAATAGTCAAGCACGCCGCAAAGCTCCACAATGCCGAAATCGAACTTAGAAGCGTGGTAGGCAAGGGAACAACAATAATTCTAACTTTTCCAAAATAGTATATTCGGTTATTATGTCGACTTCTGTATTTACAGAAGTCGATTTTTGTATTGAAAGTTACATTTTTGAGTGGTATAATCATAAAACAGAGTGTATAAAATATATAATTAATTTTTAAGATTAATTTAGGATAATATGAATAAAACTAAAGAACAAATATCATACAATATGCACCAAGTTAAATCCAAAGACACAAAGATAGAAGTTATGCTTAGAAAAGAGCTTTGGGAAAGAGGTTTGCGTTATCAGAAAAATTCCAAAAAAGTGTTTGGTAAACCGGATATTGTTTTTTAGGCAAAAAGATTTTAGAGATTAATCAAATATATAAAAACTGGAGAGTATTGAAATGGATAAATGGACGAGAGAAGAAGAAATTATTGTTTTAGATTTATATTGTAAAATTCCATTTAAATCATCCTCTAAAAATAACCCCGAAGTTATAAAAATAGCCAATTTAATTGGCCGCACTCCTAGTGCAGTTAATATGAAAATTGGTAACTTCGGAAGTTTTGACAATCGTCTAAAAGAACAAGGAATAGTAGGACTTTCAAATGCAAGTAAACTCGACAAGGAAATTTTTTACGAATATAATGGAAAATGGGATGAATTGGCATACGAGAGTAAAAAATTGATTGCAAAATATAATGGCGAACAAATTTTGGTCAACTACAAAGATATTCCTAATGGATATGAAAAAGAAACTTTAATAAAGCAAAGAGTTCATCAACAATTTTTTCGTCAAGCTGTTTTAGCGTCTTACAATGGCGCTTGCTGTATAACAGGATTATCAAACCCAGAACTTTTAGTAGCAAGCCATATTAAGCCTTGGAAAGACAGTACATCTAACGAAAAAACTGATCCCAAAAATGGACTGTGCTTAAATTCTTTATATGACAAAGCGTTTGACCGTGGATTTATAACTATATCTGATAAATACGAAATAATTGTTTCTAATAAAATTAGAGATATTTGTAATGGCGAATCAGTTGATAAATTCTTTAATGTCTTAAAAGGACACAAAATCAATTTACCAGAGAAGTTTTTGCCACAAAAGGAGTATTTACAATATCATAATGATTGCATATATGAAAATTGGTAATGAGAATGAGTAATAATATCTCGCCTGAATCAGGTAATGATGCTATATTTTTATCTTCTATGTATCGTGAAGATAAAAATTCAATACATGGCTGTGAAAACGAATTATATATTATATATTACAACGGTGACTCAAATAATGGTCATGGCAGTTTTGAGATTGAAATAATATCGAGCAATGTAGTAAATAATTTACTTAATGATGTGGGAGACGACTATATTAAGTTTTTTGATTACTTGCCTCAATATTTTGAAGGCAAGTGGGAATATGCTGACAGAAATGCTGAACTATTTCAAGAAATTTATTCTATTTATAATGAAGCTGACTTTAGTGTATCTCGAGATGGTTCACTAAAAGATGAATTCGACTTTATAAAAAACTGGTGTTTGAATATTACTTATTGACTCAATATACCCATTACTGTATTGTAAAACATATAGATACAATTTTCCTGATACGGTATTGACTGAATGCGATATAAGGAAAGTTAACACAGATGATATACCGGATTTTGATATTCTCACAGCCGGGTTTCCCTGTCAATCGTTTTCGGTATGCGGTAACAGAAAAGGTTTCGCCGACGAAAGAGGTAATCTTTTCTTTGAAATAATGAGAATAACAGATGCTAAAAAGCCCAAAATTATTTTTCTTGAAAATGTCGCTAATCTTACTGAACACGACAATGGCAAAACTTTCAATCGTATTCACAATGAGTTGTCGAAAAGAAATTACTACATAAGGTATATCATTGCAGACGCTTGTAACTACGGAATACCACAACGCAGAACGAGAACATATATAGTTGCATTTAAGGAATATGAGATGTGCAACGGTTTTCGCTTTCCAGAGGAACAGCCGCTGAAAAAGCATATTTTTGATATTATTGACCGTTCGGTAAAGACTGATGATAAATTTTATTTCCCCAAAAATTCCGTACAATATCAAAAAATGAATGCAGCAATTACAGATGAAAACCAAATATACAGGTTTTCGGATTACGGTATTCAAAAGAGTAAAAATGGAATATCTTTTACTCTTAAAGCCAATATGGGTACATGGTATAATCGTGTCCCAATTATAAAAGACGACTTCGGAATCAGAACAATAACACCTCAAGAGTGTCTTGCCTTGCAGGGATTCCCTAAATCGTTTGGTTTTCCCGATATTCCTATTAAAAGTATGTATAAACAATGTGGGAACACAGTGGTTGTGCCTCTAGTTAACAGCATTGCAAAACAAATTAATAAATCATTAAACTATTAAAACGACCGAAGTATGATTGTAAAGCTTTGGTCGTTTATTTTACACCGATTTTACATAACCTTGATAATAGATTTGATGTAAATTTGATATTCTCAAACCGTAAAATAATAATTTTGAAAATCAAGGAGCAATTATGAGTATATTTGACGCATTGAAAATGGTTGGAGGGCTTTGCCTTTTCCTCTTTGGTATGAACACAATGGGTGAGGCTCTTGAACGAAGGGCAGGCAACAAACTGCGTGGTATTCTTGCAAAAATGACAACCAACAAGTTTGCGGGATTTCTCACGGGTTGTGCCGTAACTGCGGTTATTCAAAGTTCTTCGGCAACTACTGTTATGGTGGTAGGCTTTGTTAATTCGGGACTTATGAATCTCCGTCAGGCTATCAATGTAATTATGGGTGCAAATGTCGGAACAACAGTCACAAGCTGGATTTTGTCGTTGTCGGGCATAAGTAGTGAAAATGTTTGGGTGAGCCTTTTGAAACCGTCATCATTCACTCCTGTTCTTGCACTTGTGGGCATAATTCTTTATATGTTCTCCAAGAAAAGCGAAAAGAAGGACAGTGGTATTGTCCTCCTCGGCTTTGCAACTCTTATGTTCGGCATGGAGGCAATGTCGGGTGCTGTGAGCGGTCTTTCTGAAGTTCCTGAATTTCAGCAAATGTTCGTTATGTTTAAGAATCCGTTTTTGGGCGTTTTGGTCGGTGCTGTTCTCACAGGCATTATTCAGTCAAGTTCTGCATCGGTCGGCATTTTGCAGGCTCTCGCTGTCACCGGTCAGGTTTCTCTCGGTGCGGCAATTCCAATCATTATGGGACAAAATATCGGCACTTGCGTAACTGCTCTTATTTCATCGGTCGGTGCAAATAAAAACGCAAAGCGTACCGCCTTTGTTCACCTTATGTTTAATGTTATCGGTTCAATATTTATGCTTGTGCTGTTCTCAGTTTGGAAGTATGGCTTTGAACCTGCGGTTCTCAACACTCCTGCAACTGCTTTCAGCATTGCCGTGGTTCATACAGTATTCAATGTTTTGTGTGTTGCACTTCTTATGCCAAACGCAAAACTTCTCGAAAAACTTGCACTTAAATTCATCAAAGATGATGAAGAACCTGAAGAGGTTGAAATTCTTGATTCACGACTTCTTGCAACTCCAACTCTTGCTCTCCAGCAGTGCTACAGCGTTGCAACAAAAATGGCAAATTGCTCCGAGCGTGCAATTGAAAAAAGCATAACTTGCATAACAAATTATACCGATGCCGATGCCGAACGCATAAGAAAAGACGAAGCAAAGTGTGATAGATACGAAGATGTAATCGGCACTTATCTTGTTAATTTGAGCTCACAAAAAATGGGCGATGAGGAAAGCGAACAGGCAGCTGCACTCCTCAAAATGATAGGCGACCTTGAACGAATTTCCGACCATGCGGTTAATGTTCTCAATTCAACCGAGGAACTTCGTCAAAAAGGCTACACTCTAACTGAAGATGCCATCAAGGAACTTGACATTCTCACAGGTGCAACAAAGGAGATTCTTGATATAACATTTAAGGCGTTGAAAGACACCGATACCGAAATTGCAAAGAGAGTTCAGCCTCTTGAACAGGTTATTGATATAATCAAGGAAAAAATGCGTACTCATCACATTCGCCGTATGCAACAAGGATTGTGCACAATCGAGGCAGGCTTTGTGTGGTCTGATTTGCTCACGGATTTGGAGCGTGTGTCTGACCATTGCTCAAATATTGCAGGCTGTTTGATTGATGCATCAATGCACAATCTCTCAATCCACGAAACACAGCGTATCGCCGAGGACTCGTCAGGCGACTATGGCAAATTGTTCAAGGATTACAGCAAAAAATACAGCTTCTCAAATATATAATAAACCTACCAAGGCTCCTCTTACTTGTAAGGGGAGCTGTCTGCATCTTGTATGCAGACTGAGGGGATAAAAGAATTTAATGTTTTATTGTCCGTTTTTCGGTACTGCACATTTAAGAACTGTTGACATAAATATCAAATCGGGAGTATTATTAGCATAAACAATAAGCCAAGATGAATTTATATAAATATACCAAATGAGGAGTGTTGAAAATGTATTGTATTAATTGCGGAACAAAACTTCCTGACGGTGCAAAATTCTGTTTTGAGTGTGGTTCACCTGTAAGTGTTGTGCCTGTTGAAGATGGTGAATACAGTATTAAAACATCGACTTTAGATGAAATTCAAAATGCAGAAACGGAAGATTGGATAACTCCTGCATTTGTTAATGACTTATCGACAAAGGGTAAGGGTAATTCTAAAATATATAGAAGCTTTAGATTTCAAGACCGCAGAAGTAACGACACTTTTTTGTTTGTGACTCCTTTTGATATAAGACAGTCAATAGATGTGATTTACAGTGCTTTTAAGAGATGCGGAGATGTAAAAAGCGTAAACCCGGAGCGTGGATATATTAAGGCACAATTAGTTGAATCGAGCCTCGGTAAAATTATTTTCGAAACATATATCACACCGATAGAAAAGGGAAATGGGTGCAAGGTAAGAATCGTTATACAATCGGTTTGGGGTTCAATGCAACTTTTGCCTCCTAAAACTTCAGACAATGTATATGACAGATTTTTAAGAGAGCTGTTTACTATTGAACCTAATGTTAATTTCGGCGTCAGCTTGGCAAACAAAGCACCTTATGTCATTGCAGTCAATCAAATCGGCAGTAATATCGCAATGCAAACTGATTCGATAATTGAGCAAATTCCCAATGTCGGAGGAATGATTATCGGCGACTTTCTCTTTGGCGAAGCCGGTGCTATTGTTGGCGGTATGTCGGGAACGAGAAGGAGCACAGGCGTTACAAGAGCGGTTTTTGTCCAAAACAGACTTGCAAGCGTAATATTTAATAACGGAAAAGTGTACGAGGGCGAAATAAGAGCCGGCACACCTCTTTATAATGAAGTTATGGCAAAAATTTAATTGTTATTTTAATTATTCTATCCTATCGTAGGGGCGAACTTTGTTCGCCTCAGACTGTCGATAAAGTCCCTGAACCACGCAAAAATACAATCAATATCTAAACTTTGTAAATTTACGAATTTTAGATATTGATTTTTATTTATAATATGGTAAAATGTATAAAGGGTATTATGTGATACTGTGTTCAGTTTTGCTGATACAACAAAAATGAGCCAACTTCCCCTCATTTCAATGGAAGTGTTATGTTTTTAAATGAGAGGTAAAAAAATGACTAATAAAGATTATGATGTAATTATCATCGGTGCAGGTCCGGGCGGTATCTTTTCCGCATATGAGCTTATCAACAAGCATAGTGATTTAAAGATTGCCGTGTTTGAGGCAGGCAACGAGCTTGCAAAGAGAAAATGCCCGATTGACGGCGACAAGGTTAAGTCTTGTATTCAGTGCAAAACCTGTGCTATTATGAGCGGCTTCGGCGGTGCGGGTGCATTTTCCGACGGTAAGTATAATATAACAAATGACTTCGGCGGCACACTTTACGAGTATATCGGCAAGAAAAAAGCCATTGAACTTATGAAGTATGTTGACCAAATCAATGTTGAACACGGCGGTCAAAACTGCAAACTTTATTCAACCGCAGGTTCGCATTTCAAAAAACTTTGTATCCAAAATCAGCTTAACCTTCTTGATGCTTCCGTTAGACATTTGGGTACGGATATTAACTATGTGGTTCTTGAAAATATCTATAATGAACTCAAGGACAAGGTTGAATGGCACTTTAACACTCACATTAACAGCGTTGAAAAACTTTCAGACGGCTTTAAAGTTGAATGTAAAAAAGGTGAGTTCACTTGCAAGGATTGTATCATTTCCGTTGGCAGAAGCGGCAGTAAATGGATGGAGGGTATATGCGACCATCTCGGTATCGTCACTCATTCAAACCGTGTTGACATTGGCGTTCGTGTTGAACTTCCTGCTGTTGTTTTCTCACATCTTACCGATGAGCTTTACGAGAGCAAAATTGTTTACAGAACAAAGAATTACGAGGACGCTGTTCGTACTTTCTGTATGAATCCAAAGGGCAGTGTCGTAAATGAAAATACAAACGGCATTATCACCGTTAACGGTCACAGCTACGAAGACCCTGAAAAGCAAACCGAAAATACAAACTTTGCACTTTTGGTTTCAAAGCATTTTTCAGAGCCGTTCAAGGACAGTAACGGCTATGGCGAAAGCATTGCACGCCTTTCAAATATGCTCGGCGGCGGTGTAATCGTTCAGCGCTTCGGCGACCTTGTATCAGGCAGAAGAAGTAATCCGAAGCGTATCGAGGAGGGTATGGTTGAGCCTACTTTGGCAGCCACTCCGGGTGACCTTTCGCTTGTTCTTCCAAAGAGAATTTTGGACGGAATTATCGAGATGATTTATGCACTCGACAAGATTGCTCCGGGTACTGCAAATCCGGATACACTTCTTTACGGTGTTGAAGTTAAGTTCTACAATATGGAAGTTGAGCTTGACGAAAATCTAGAAACCGTACACAAGGGACTTTATGTTATCGGTGACGGTTCAGGTGTAACTCATTCACTTTCTCACGCTTCGGCAAGCGGTGTTTATGTTGCACAAAGAATCATTGACGAAATTAAAAATAAATAATTTTATCAAAGGGGTAATTAAAATGAAATTAAAACAGGGTATTGTATTAGGTAATATTGACGGTCAGGATTTTGCTATCGCAACAGGCAAGCTTTCAAACGAACTTTCAGGTATTATCAACAATAACGAAACTGCAAACTACATCTTCACTCTTCTTCAAAAAGAGCAAACCGTTGACAGCATTGTTTCAGCAATGTCTGCAAGATACGACGCTCCAAAGGAAGAAATCGAAAATGATGTAAAAGAATTTATTACAACTCTCGACGGATTTGGAGTTTTGGAGAAGTAAGAATGAAATATGCAAGGGAAGATGTATTCGATTTAGTTTATCTTCTGTCATGTGCAATTAAGGGCGAACAGCCTGATTATTCAAGAAACATCAATTATTCTGCAATTCTCGAATTGGCAAAGGAACATCAGGTTTATAATATAATCATCTCGATTATTCAAAATGCTCCTGATATATCCGATGAGCAAAAAAAGGAATTTAAGAATTACAATTTGAGCGAAATTTCAAAAATGATTGTTGTAAAAAACGAAAGAGCAAATGTTTTTTCGTTTCTTGAAGAAAACGCAATAAAGTATATGCCTCTCAAAGGTCTTGTAATTCGTGATTATTATCCAAGTCAGTCAATGAGGCAAATGAGCGATAACGATATTTTGTTTGATATTTCTTATCGTGATGAAGTTGCACACTTTATGAAAGATAACGGCTATAAATGTGTTGCAACAGGCGAAAACTCAGATGATTACAAAAAACCGCCTTATTGCATGTTTGAATTTCATAAAGATTTGTTTTTTGAAGGAAATAATTTTTGCCCCGTGTTTGATAATTTGTGGGAAAAGGCTGTGCAGGATAGTGAACATCCGTTTATGTACCATATGGATAAAAATGATGTTTATGTTTATTCTGTTTGTCATATGTATAAGCACTTTTCCACAGCAGGTTGCGGAATCAGATTTTTGGTTGACAATTATTTGATTTTAAAAAGAGATTTTGATAATCTCGATTGGGATTATGTCAACAATTTTCTCGGTAACTTTGGTATTTTGGAATTTGAAAAAATCACAAGGTCAATTGCCTTCAAACTCTTTGACGGCGGTGAACTTGATGACAAAGAACTTGAAATGTTCGAGACAATTATGAATTCCGGAATATTCGGCAAAGAATCTGTAAGATTAGTAAATAAAATCAGTAGTATGGATGTGTCTTCTGTTGAAGAAGCAAAACGAATTATTATGTGGCACAGACTTTTTCCGCCAAAGAAAAAGATGATTGCCGATTACAGAATTTTGGAAAAGCATCCGTATTTGTTAGCAGGTACTTATATTTACCGTTTGTTTAAGGCTATGTTCAACGGAAAAAGAACTTTGAACGAAGTCAAAGCAATAAAAAATATCGAAATAGACGAAAAAAATTAACGGAGGACAACTTTTTGTCGGTTAATAAAAACAACATTAGAAACTTTTCAATTATAGCCCATATCGACCACGGCAAGTCGACTCTTGCAGACAGATTGCTTGAACTTACAAGTTCCGTGCAAAAGCGTGATATGCAAGAGCAGATTTTGGACGATATGGACCTGGAGCGTGAGCGTGGCATTACAATCAAAGCCCACGCAGTAAAACTGAATTATAAAGCCAAAGACGGTCAGGAGTATATCTTTAATCTTATAGACACTCCGGGACATGTCGATTTCAACTATGAGGTCTCTCGTTCTCTTGCGGCTTGTGAGGGCGCTATTCTCATCGTTGATGCTTCGCAGGGCGTAGAGGCACAGACCCTTGCAAACACCTATTTGGCTCTTGACCACGATTTGGATATTTTGCCTGTAATCAACAAGATTGACCTGCCTGCTGCCGACCCTGAAAGAGTGGCACAAGAGGTTGAAGAAATTGTGGGTATTCCTTGTATGGACGCTCCCCGTATTTCTGCCAAAACAGGCGAAAATGTTGAGGAAGTCCTTGAATATATAGTAAAAGAGATTGCTCCGCCGCAGGGGGACGATAATAAGCCTCTTAAGGCTCTTATTTTCGACTCTGTTTATGATAGTTATCGTGGCGTAATCGTTTATGTTAGAATCAAAGAGGGTAAAATTAAAGCCGGCGACACAATGCGTATTATGTCAACCGGTGCAGAATTTACCGTTGTTGAAGTTGGATATATGCGTGCAACCTCTATGGAAAAGGCAAATGAACTCACAGCAGGCGAGGTTGGATATATCACAGCTTCTATCAAAACTGTCGGTGACGCTCATGTCGGTGACACAGTCACAACTGCCGATAACCCTGCCGATGAGGCTTTGCCGGGTTATCGTCATGTAAACCCAATGGTTTATTGTGGTCTTTATCCTGCCGACGGTGCCGACTACGAGGCACTTCGTGACGCACTTGAAAAATTACAACTTAATGACGCATCTCTTTCATACGAACCTGAAACTTCGGGTGCTCTCGGCTTTGGTTTTAGATGCGGTTTTTTGGGACTTTTGCATCTCGAAATCATACAGGAACGCCTCGATCGAGAATATAATCTTGACCTTATTGCAACTGTTCCTTCGGTTGTATATAAGATTTATCTCACCGACGGCACAATGGTTGAGATTGATAACCCGAC
>CABQCC010000026.1 GCA_902462495.1 uncultured Eubacterium sp.
CGGTCAGTTTGAGAAGCACTTCGCACCAAGCCGTCAATCATTCTTGTAATCGGTGTAAACGGCGTTGGCAAAACCACCACAATCGGCAAGCTTGCTATGAGATTGAAGTCGATGGGCAGAAGCGTTGTTTTGGGCGCAGCCGATACTTTCCGTGCAGGTGCAATCGAACAGTTGCAGGTTTGGGCTGACAGAGCAGGCGTTCCGCTTGTAAAGCACGGTGAGGGCGCAGACCCGGCTGCCGTTGTTTATGACACTATTCAGTCGGGCAAAGCAAAAAATGCGGATGTAATCATTATTGACACGGCAGGCAGACTTCACAATAAGAAAAATCTTATGGATGAGCTTAACAAAATCAGCCGTGTAATTGACAGAGAACTTCCGAATGCAAGCCGTGAAACTCTCCTTGTGCTTGATGCAACAACAGGTCAAAATGCCGTTAATCAGGCAAAAGATTTCAAGGAGGCAGCAGGCATTACAGGTATTATTCTCACAAAACTTGACGGCACGGCTCGTGGCGGTGTTGTTCTTGCAATCAACAATGAACTTGATGTTCCTGTTAAGTTTGTCGGTGTCGGCGAACAGATTGACGATTTGCAACCGTTTGACGCAGAGGCTTTTGCATCTGCAATGTTTGATATAAAGCCGACTCACGATGATGACAACACAATTGCGGATTTCATCAACGAAAGTGTAAAAACTGAGGATGAGCCGACAGAGGAGGATAAAAAGTAATGGATTTTATTCTTGCGACAAATAATATGAAAAAACTTGCGGAAATGCAGAGAATTCTCTCTCCGCTCGGTATAAATGTTGTTACAGCAAAAATGCTCGGAATTACACTTCCCGAAGTTGTTGAGGACGGCGACACATTTGAGGCTAATGCAAAAATCAAGGCTGAATCGGCTTGCAAGATTACAGGACTTCCTGCCATTGCAGACGACAGCGGTCTTTGTGTTGATTACCTTGACGGTGCACCCGGTATTTATTCGGCTCGTTTTGCGAATATCGAAACTCACAACGGTGTGAATGTTGACAACGAAAAGAATGCAGATGATGAGGAAAACAACAATCTTCTTCTCAAAAAACTTGAGGGTGTTGAGGAGTCGGAGCGTACAGCATATTATGTTTGTGCCATTTGTTGCATTTTTCCCGACGGCAAGGAAATCACAGTAAGAGGCGAGTGCCACGGAACAATCGGCTTTGAGCGTGACGGCAACGCAGGTTTTGGATATGACCCGTTGTTCATCATCAACGGCAAGTCGTTTGGCAAATATGAGGGAGAAGAAAAAGACAAGATTTCTCACAGAGGCAACGCATTAAGAAAGTTAACAAAGGAATTGGAGAATATTTTATGACATCAAAAGAAAGAGCGGCTTGGAGAGCAAAGGCAAATTCTCTTGAGGCTATTATACAAATCGGCAAAGATGGCATCACCGACAATCTTATTACACAGATTGACGACACCCTTGATGTAAGAGAACTTATCAAAATTCGTGTTCACCTTGAAACTGCACCGCAAACTCCGAAAGAGCTTGCACCGCAACTTGCAGAAAGACTTGATGCCGAGGTTATTCAGGTTATCGGCGGAATTATCGTTCTTTACAGAAAAGCCGATCCCGATAAAATTCAGGCAAAGAAAAAAGCAAGAGGTCAGGGCACGGCAAAAGCAAAGGCAAAGAAAAAAGTTAAGATTAAAGGTCTTCGTCAAAGACAGAGAGAAAAAGAGGCAAAAAATCCTTATGCTGTTTATGACCGCCCTCGTTATCGCAACGACCGTGACAAAAAGCAGGGTAACAGCCGATGAAAACAGGCATATTCGGAGGAGCGTTTAACCCTGTTCACAACGGGCACTTGGCTCTTGCCGAGCAATATAAAAAAGAACTTTCGCTTGACAGGATTATATTTATCCCGACTGCAAATCCTCCGCACAAATCGTCCGATGGATTAATTGACGGAAAGCACAGAATAAATATGCTGGGGCTGTGTGTGGGCGAGAATGAAATTGTCAGCGACATTGAATTTAAGCGTGACGGTAAAAGCTACACATATCTTACAATTTGTGAATTGAAAGAAAAGTATCCCGATGATGAGTTTTTCTTGATTGTCGGAGCAGACCAATTTTTCTATTTTGAAAAGTGGTATAAGTTTGAAGAAATACTTTCTGCTTGTACGGTTGTCACAGCGGCACGAGAAAAAAATCAGTATGATGAAATGCTGGCGTTTAAGGCGGAACATCCAAGATTAAAGGATGTTGTTGTGTCGGAATTTGATGTTATCGACATTTCATCATCACAGATTAGGGATATGATAAAAAACGGCGATGATGTGTCGTACTATATCCCCGAAAGTGTAAATGAATATATAAAGGAGCATAGGCTCTATGTATGATTTTGAAAAGTACGAAAAATTGATTAAAAGCAGATTGTCCGAATATCGCTATACCCACAGTATGAATGTTGCAAAGCGGGCAAGGGAACTTGCAAAGATTTATTCTCTTGATGGGAACAAAGCCTATCTTGCAGGAATTCTGCACGACATCACCAAAGAAACGGATTATGCCGAGCAGGAAAAATATATGGATAATTTAGGCATTAACCCCACAGAACTTGAAAAAAGCAACAAATTAGTGTATCATCAAATTTCAGGGTCTTGCTATGTCAAGAGCGTTCTCGGTATTGATGACGAGGAAATTTTGAGCGCAATCCGTTATCACACAACGGGTCACGCAGAAATGACAGACTTTGAAATGGTGATTTATCTTGCCGATTTGACAAGTGCGGAGCGTAGCTATCCGGATGTTGAAAGTGTGAGAGAACTTGCCGATAATTCGCTTACAGATGCAATGCTTTGTGCCACTCGGTTTACGATAACCGATTTGGCAAACAAGAACAAGCTTATTCATCCCGACACTCTTTATTGCTACAATTGGGTGCTCCAAAAGGCAATAATCGGACAGGCAGATTAAATAAAAATAACAGCAGGGCTTCGCCTTGCCTAAACAATATATAATGTTTATAATAAAGGAATGACTATGGACAAGGAAAATTATTTGGAAATTGCACAGATAGCCGTAAAGGCAATCGACAGCAAGCGTGGTGACGATATTGAAGTTATTAAGGTTTCGGACATCACTGTTTTAACCGACTATTTTGTTATTGCAACAGCAAATTCAAACACACAGCTCAAGGCTATTGCCGATGAGGTTGAGTATAAGTTGTCAGAGGCAGGCTATGAGCCTCATCACATTGAGGGCGAACGCAGCGAATGGGTTTGCCTTGACTATGCAGGTTGTGTAATTCACATTCTTCTCAAGCAACAGCGTGGATTTTATCAAATCGAGCGTCTTTGGGAGGACGGCGAAAAAATCGACATTGACGATATTATTGTCAAAGAATAACAGTAAATAATTCTTATGGAGGACTGACATAATGGAATATAATTTTAAACAAATCGAATCAAAGTGGCAAAATGTTTGGTACACCCAAAACACATTTGCCGCAAAGCAGGATTTCTCCTTGCCAAAATATTATTGCTTGGTAGAATTCCCTTATCCAAGCGGACAGGGTTTGCATGTCGGACACCCTCGTTCATATACGGCTCTTGATATTGTTGCCCGTAAGAAAAGACTTGAGGGTTACAATGTTCTTTATCCTATGGGTTGGGACGCTTTCGGACTTCCTACCGAAAACTTCGCTATCAAAAATCACATTCATCCGGCAGAGGTAACAAAGAACAATGTTGCTCACTTTAAACAGCAACTTCAATCTCTCGGCTTCTCATTTGACTGGACAAGAGAAATCAACACCACAGACCCGTCTTACTACAAGTGGACACAGTGGATTTTCCTCCAGCTCTTCAAAAAAGGCTTGGCATACAAAAAGGAAATGGCTGTCAACTGGTGCACATCTTGTAAGTGCGTTCTTGCAAACGAAGAAGTTGTAAACGGTGTTTGCGAGCGTTGCGGAAGCGAAGTTATCCGTAAGAACCAAAGCCAATGGATGCTCAAAATTACAGAATATGCAGACCGTCTTGTAAAGGACCTTGATGATGTTGATTTCATCGACAGAGTTAAGACTCAACAACGCAACTGGATTGGTCGTTCAACAGGTGCAGAGGTTGATTTCGGCACAACTCTCGGCGACACTCTCACCGTATATACAACCCGTCCCGACACACTTTTCGGTGCAACATATATGGTTATTTCACCTGAGCACCCTTATATTGAAAAGTGGGCAGACAAACTTACTAACATTGACGAAGTTCGCAAGTATCAGGATGAGGCTGCTCATAAGTCTGATTTTGAAAGAACAGAACTTAACAAGGACAAGACAGGTGTCAGACTTCAGGGCGTTATGGGCATTAATCCTGTAAATAACACAGAGATTCCTATTTTCATTTCAGACTATGTACTCGTTTCTTACGGTACAGGTGCAATTATGGCAGTTCCTGCTCACGATACCCGTGACTGGGAATTTGCAAAGAAGTTCGACCTCCCTATCATTGAAGTCGTTGCCGGTTCAAAGGTTGGCGTTGAAAACGAAGCGTTCACCGATTGTGCAACAGGTGTTATGACAAATTCCGACTTCCTCACAGGTATGTCTGTTGAAGATGCCAAAAAAGCCATTACCGAATGGCTCACAAAAGAGGGCAAGGGTCATCAAAAGGTTAACTTCAAGCTCCGTGACTGGGTATTCTCCCGTCAAAGATATTGGGGCGAGCCGATTCCTATCGTTAAGTGCGAAAAGTGCGGTTATGTGCCTCTTGACGAAAGTCAGCTTCCTCTTACACTTCCAAATGTTGAATCATATGAACCGACCGACACGGGCGAATCACCGCTTGCAAAGATGACTGATTGGGTAAACACAACTTGCCCTTGTTGCGGTGCTCCAGCAAAGAGAGAAACCGACACAATGCCACAATGGGCAGGCTCATCATGGTACTTCCTCAGATATTGCGACCCACACAACGACAAGGAACTTATTTCCAAGGAAGCTGCTGAATATTGGACACCTGTTGATTGGTACAACGGCGGTATGGAGCACACAACCCTCCACCTTCTCTATTCAAGATTTTGGCACAAGTTTCTCTACGACATCGGTGTTGTTCCTACTTCCGAACCGTATAAGAAGAGAACTTCTCACGGTATGATTTTGGGTCAGAACGGTGAAAAGATGTCAAAGTCAAGAGGAAATGTTGTTAATCCTGATGAAATTGTTGACACCTACGGTGCAGACACAATGCGGCTTTATGAGATGTTCATCGGTGACTTTGAAAAGGCTGCTCCTTGGAACTCAGATTCTATCAAGGGTTGCAAGAGATTTATTGAAAAGTATTGGAATCTTCAGGAAAAGGTTGTTGACGGCGACGAGTTCACTCCTGAAATGGAAGCACTTATGCACAAGACAATCAAGAAGGTTACTTATGATATTGACAACCTCAAGGCTAACACAGCTATTGCGGCTATGATGTCGTTGGTTAACGAACTTTATGCTAAGGGTTGCAACAAGGCAGAACTCAAGACACTTACGATTTTGCTCAACCCGTTTGCCCCTCATGTTACAGAGGAAATGTGGGATGTTATGGGCTTCGGCGGTATGGTTAATCAGGCAAAGTGGCCAACATACGATGAGGCAAAGACACAGGAAAACGATGTTGAAATCGTTATTCAGATTATGGGCAAGGTTCGTGCAAAGATTACTGTGCCTGTTGATATGGCAAAGGATGATGTTTTGGCAACAGCAAAGGCTGAGCCAAAAATTGCAGAACTCCTTGACGGCAAAGAAATTAAAAAGGAAGTTTATGTTCCGGGCAAGCTTGTTAATTTCGTTGCACTTTAATAAAAAACAGCCTCCTCTTGTCGTTGACGGAGGAGGTAAAACAGGGTGTTATGGAAGTTTTTAAAAATTTTTGAAATTTTTTCAATTTTATTGCAACACTTTTGATGTTTTTTTGTACTATTATTATGAGAGAGATCTCAAAGAGGTGAATTTATGGCGGATCTAAGCTTGGTAATTAGATCTCGACAGGGTGACAGGGAGGCTTTTTCACAGCTCTACCTTGAATATAAAGACTCTCTTTACCGCTATGCGTGGTACAAGATTGGCGACCCTGATTATGCTATGGATGCCGTGTCCGACACTATGTTGACGGCTCTCGAACAAATCGGAAAGCTAAAAAATCCAAAAGCTTTTTCCACATATTTGTTTCGTATTCACGCTGTCAGTTGTTCTCACTATGTGAAGGATGTCATCAATGCAAAGGAGAGCGAAGATCTGTCCGAAGTCGAAAGCGGTCTTTCGGCGAGCGACGGTGACTTTAAAGCACTTGAATTGCGAGAAGCGTTAGCCATACTGAATGATGTCGAAAAAGACATAGTTCTTCTTTCAGTATCGGGTTTTAACAGCAAGGAAATTGCCAAAGTCACCGGCTATACCTCTGGAGCAACAAGGTCAAAACTGTCACGAGCTTTGGCAAAAATGCGTGATTTCTTGGAGGGTAAGTATGAAAAACAATGATTTTGACTTCATCAAAGCCCAATTTGATGAAGCACGGGTTGAAGTGCCCGATGAACTCGACAAAAGAGTGCAATCAAAACTCAATAATGTACGCCCTGTAAAAATAAAGTTCAGACAAACAACTGCGTTTAAGGCAGGAATGAGTATAGCGGCGTGCATCGCCGTTTTTGTTATGGTTGTCACAACCGTAAATATTTCCGATATTGATTACAGAATCAGGTCGGACGAGGCAGTTACCTCGGCAAGCTCGCTTGAGAATTTTGAAAGCTATGAAAAGGTTGAAAAATACATCAAAAAGAGCCAAAAAAAAGAAAGACACGGTTATAATTCTGTGGCAAAAGGAGAACCGTCTACCGAATTGATTCAGTATATTGAATCATCAACAACCGCAACAAAGCCGAATTCTAATTCTGACAGCGCCGAAACCTATGTTCAGGAATCGGGCGTTGACGAAGCCGATATTATCAAAACAAGCGGCAATGATATTTATTACATCAATCGTTCGTTTGACGAGGAAGCAGGTGTTGACAAACGCACCGTTAATGTGATTGAAACAAAAAAAGGCAAGGCAACTGTTGCCAACACAATTGACTTCAATGATGAGAACAGCGTTATTGAGGATATGTTTGTGTCGGACGAAAAACTTGTTGTAAATTGCACCAGCTTTTCAAGTCCAACGGTGAGCAAAAAAGGCGTAAGCTATCACAATGCCACCAAGGCAATAGTTTATGATATCAGCGACAGGGAAAATCCAACCGAGATTAATTCGTTTGAACAGTCGGGTGTGTATATTTCTTCAAGGCTTGTTGGCGATGTTTTTTATATCGTGTCAAGCTATAACATCAGTTCATCTTCAACGGTTAAGGATTATATTCCGTCAACCTGCACCGGCGATAACGATGCAGACAAACTCAGAGCAAAAGATATTTATTATGCAAAAAACGGAGTCGGCACAAGCTATATTGTTGTGACTGCTCTTGATGTAAACACTTGCGAAACTATCGGCACAACAAAGGCTGTGCTCGGCTGCGGTGAGGATGTTTACAGTAATAAAGATTATCTTTATGTTTACGGCTACGACCTTAATGACAATGAACCTAACACCACTATAGCGAAAATTTCGCTCAAGGATGGCGTCAAGTTCTGCGATTATGTAAAAATCAAAGGCTCGGTAAACAATCAGTATTCTTTTGCCGAAAAGGATAATCATCTTTGCGTGTTCACAACTCAGACGGTTAAGGGCAAAGAAAACAATTATCTTTATGTTTTTGATTCAAACTTAAAGCAGGTCTACAAGTCCGAAGCGTTTGCAAAAGGTGAATCTATAAAAGCGGTTAAGTATATTGATGATTATGCTTATGTAATCACATATGAAAACACCGACCCGCTGTTTATTATTAATCTTTCAAATGTAAAAAAACCAAAGTTTATGGGCAATGTTGAAGTTGACGGATTTTCGTCTATGCTTGTGAATGTCGGTGACAACCAACTCCTCGGAATTGGGTACAACACATATTTTGATGATGACAATATTGAACGAACAGACGGATTGAAGTTTGTGCTGTTTGATGTTTCAAATCCGCTTGAACCAAAGGTGCTTGACGAAAAAGTTTATCGCACGGTTTCAAGTGAGGCGCAGTATAACCCAAAGGCACTTGTTGAAAACAGGGAAAAGGGATATTATGCTGTTCCTGTCGTAAATGATGAGAACACTCAAAAGGGTGCAATTGTTGTGACTGTTAAGAACGGCAAAATTATTGAAAAAGAAAATTACACTTCGAAACTCAAAAAAAGTTCATACGGCGGTATGAACACAAGAGTCACTTATGTGGGTGATTATTATTATCTTCTTGATAACGCACTTGATGTTTCGTCGTTCAAATTAAAATAAAATTAAAAGCGGATTGCGTTCGGCTTCAATGAAGTCTAAATCGCAGTCCGCTTTATTTTTGCTTTAGTTAATTCGAATTATTAATTAGCCGAAATATCTCTTGAGAAGTCCCTCAAATGCCTTGCCGTGTCGAGCTTCGTCACGAGCCATTTCGTGAACTGTGTCGTGGATTGCATCAAGGTTTGCTTTCTTTGCAAGAAGTGCAAGCTGAGTCTTACCCTCTGTTGCGCCTCTTTCGGCAGCAACTCTCATTTCGAGGTTCTTCTTTGTTGAATCGGTTACAACTTCACCGAGCATTTCTGCAAACTTTGCAGCGTGCTCTGCTTCTTCGTAAGCTGCCTTTTCCCAATAAAGACCGATTTCAGGATAACCCTCACGGTGTGCAACTCTTGCCATTGCAAGGTACATACCAACTTCTGAACATTCACCGTTGAAGTTGTCACGGAGACCCTTTACGATTTCTTCGTCAACACCGTCAATGATGCCAACCTTGTGCTCAGCAGCCCATTCGTTGCTTGCATTCTCTTCTCTGACAGCCATTTTGGCACCGCAGAGAGGGCATACATCGATTGGTTCGTCACTTTCGTAGCCACATACAGGGCAATAATACTTTTTGTTCATTTCAAATACTCCTTATTTTTTAAAAATTACTTTTGTTTGCATTTCGGGCAAAAGCCGGTGAAATACACATCTTTTGTTTTTGTTTCAAAATCATCAATGCCTGTGCACTTGATGTCATCAATCAAAAAGTCAAAAATTTTGTTGCATCCGTTGCACCTGAAGTGCCCGTGCAGTTTGATGTCTGCGTCGTATCGGATGCGTTCGTTGTCAATCTTGATTGCCAATATCAAACCCTCTTTTTCAAGCGACTGCAACACATTGTATATCGTAGTTCTTGATGTATTGGGATTGTCCTTTAGCATAAATTGATACACTTCTTCAACATCGGGGTGGGTTGGATGCTCACTCAGATATTTGTATATCGCAATACGCTGTGGGGTGGCTCTGTAAGAATGACTCTTGAACATTTTTTGAATTTGAAGTTCAGTCATCTCTGTCACCTACATTGTAATGATTACAATCTAACTATACACAACTTTCACTCAATTGTCAATACTTTTTTGAAATTTTTTTAAAATTGAGACAATTTTCAATAATGTTATGAAATTTAAACGATATTGATAAAAATATCACAAAGTATTGTCAATTGTGACAAAGTTCGGTAATACACATTGACAAAAAAATTACAATCTATATAATGTAATATAGGCGATGCAAAAAAAGCAGTAACCATATTATAAACTTTTATATTTAGAGAGGTAAAGAAATATGTCAAGAGTATATAACTTCAGTGCCGGTCCATCAACACTTCCTGTAAGCGTTTTGGAAAAAGCAGGCGCAGAGATTATGGATTATCACGGAAGCGGTCAATCTGTTATGGAAATGAGCCACCGTTCAAAGTGGTTTGACGACATCATCAAAGACGCAGAAAAGCTTATGAGAGAACTTTATCAAATTCCTGATAACTACAAGGTTTTGTTCTTGCAGGGCGGTGCTTCTGCACAGTTCTCAGCTATTCCGCTCAACTTTATGAACGGCTCAGGCAAGGCAGATTATATTATTACAGGTCAATGGGCAAAGAAAGCTTATGAAGAAGCTCAAAAGTACGGCGATGTTGTTGCCGCCGCTTCTTCAGCCGATAAGACATTTTCATATATTCCAAAGACAAAGCCTGAAGATTTCAGAGAAGATGCAGACTATGTTTATATGTGTATGAACAATACTATCTTCGGTACTGTATACAAAGAACTTCCACCTGTCGGCGACAAGGTTCTCATTGCCGATGTTTCATCATGTGCACTTTCAGAACCACTCGACATCAGCAAGTTCGGCGTTGTTTATTTCGGTGCTCAAAAGAATGTTGCTCCTGCCGGTTTGGTTGTTGTTATCGTTCGTGAGGATTTGCTCGGCAACGCAAGAGATATTTGCCCGGTTATGATGAACTACAAAATTCAGGCAGATGCAGATTCTCTTTACAACACCCCTCCATGCTGGACAATTTATGTTTGCAAACTCGTTCTTGAGTGGATTAAGGAAGAGTTCGGCTCACTTGAAGCAATGAAAGCTCATAACGAAAAGAAAGCAGCTATTCTTTACAATTTCCTTGACAATTCAAAGATGTTCCACGGTACGGTTGTTCCTGAGGACAGAAGCCTTATGAATGTTCCTTTTGTTACCGACAGCGATGAACTCAATGCAAAGTTCATTAAGGAAGCAACAGAGGCAGGTTTTGTTAACCTCAAGGGTCACAGAGTAGTTGGCGGTATGAGAGCTTCTATCTACAATGCTATGCCAATTGAGGGTGTAGAAAAGCTTGTTGAGTTTATGGCAAAATTCGAGAAAGAAAACCAATAATTTTCGAGTTATATAGAGGTAAATAATATGTATAATATTAAACTTTTAAATAAAATTTCAAATGTCGGTCTTTCAAAGTTCGACACAAAGGAATTTGCATATTCCGATGATATGGAAAATCCTGATGCAATTATGGTGCGTTCTGCATCAATGCACGATATGGAAATGCCTGAATCACTCCTTGCAATTGCAAGAGCAGGTGCAGGCACAAACAACATTCCTGTTGCAGATTGTGCAAACAAGGGCATTGTTGTTTTCAACACTCCGGGTGCAAACGCAAACGCAGTTAAGGAACTTGTTGTTTTGGGTATGCTTTTGTCATCAAGAAAGGTAACAAAGGCTATTGATTGGTGCAAAACAATCAAGGATGAAGGCGACAATGTAGGCAAAACCGTAGAAAAGGGTAAGTCTGCATTTGCAGGTCCCGAACTCAAGGGCAAAACTCTCGGCGTTATCGGACTTGGTGCTATCGGCAGACTTGTTGCCGAGGTTGCGGTTGACCTTGGTATGGATGTAATCGGTTACGACCCGTATTTGCCTGAGGACGCAGTTCTTAAAAAGGGAATTACTGTTAATAATAATTTGGACGAGATTTTCCCTGTTGCCGATTATATCACGGTTCATGTTCCGCTTACACCGGACACAAAGCATATGATTAACCGTGAGTCAATCGAAAAGATGAAAGATACCGTTCGTATTATGAACTTTGCCCGTGGCGACCTTGCAGACAGCGATGCTGTTATCGAGGCACTTGATGAGGGCAAAATGGCTTGCTATGTAACCGACTTCCCGGATGCAAAGCTTATCGGTGTTGACGGTGTAATCGCAATTCCTCACCTCGGTGCTTCAACTCCTGAGAGTGAAGAAAACTGCGCTGCTATGGGTGCACAGGAACTTATTGATTACCTTGTTGACGGTAACATCAAAAATTCTGTTAATATGCCACCTGTATTTATGCCAAGAACCGGTGTTGCCCGTGTAACAATCATTCACAAAAACCAGCCGAATATGATTGCCACAATTACAGACACATTCTCAAAGGACGGCGTTAATATCGCATCATTTGAGGACAAGAGCAGAGGCGACATTGCTTACTCAATCATTGAGTGCGACAGCGACGTAACAGACGCTGCTGCAAAGGAAATTGAGGCTATTGACGGCGTTATCCGTGTTCGTGTAATAAAGTAATTATTATATAATTTGAGTATTTAAAAAGCACCTTGAACTGCTTAGGTTTAAGGTGCTTTTACTGTTATTGATTATCTTTTCTTTGGCGTTCTTTGTGCTTTTCAGCAAGTTCGTCAAGGCGTTCTTTTCGCTTTTCAACGATTTCTTCGTGGTAATCGTGGAGCTTGCGGTAAAGTTCGGGCTGTCTGTCACGAAGCAGGTGCATATGTTCGTGACGGCGGTCGCGGAAGTTTTTGAACGCTTCCTCGTCCTCTTCTTTCACATATTGGTACAGAGTTTCTCGGCGTTCCTCAATTTGCTTTGCAAGTTTGTCTTCGTCGATTCCTGTTGATTTTGAAAGTTCACTCAAATGTAATTCAAGCGATTCAAGAAGAATGTCTTCATCAAACGAGCCGAGTCCGGACCATAGGTCTGTGAGTTCGAGCAGGCTTTTTTCATCAAGGTTTGCATTTCTTGCATTTTTGAGAATATCCTCGGTGTAGGTTTCAATTCGTTCCTCAGCCGAGTCGCCGAAAGCCCATTCAAATTCGTGCAGTAACTGCTCTTTAAAGTTTGGTGCAACGGTTGTTTCGCTGTCGTTTTCGCCGAGTTCAAGCTCATACGGCTTTTGAATACCTTGTGCACGGAGTGCCGCCGATATTGTTCGTCTTACACCGCCCTCTTCTATTATGTGACCCAAGTCAAGCTGTCTGAGTTCATCATTGAGAGCGTGCGAATGCTCCGTTAAGTAAAAACGAATTCCGTTTTGCTTTAGCTTTGTATATATGCCCTCAAGTGTTGCCGCACCCGTTGTGTCAATGCTTCCGATACTGCTTGCATCAACTATTACGCATTTTGTGTCGGGCTTTACGGAATTTTCTATGTCTTCTCTGAATTCTTTTACATTTGCAAAAAACAGATTTGCTTTGAAGCGGTATATAACAACATTTTTAATCGGTCTTGCATTTTCATTTGTGTTCAAATCAAAGAAGCCGCCTCTGTTCGGTACAACTCCCAAAAATGAGCGTGGCGGATTGCTTTTACGAATTACGACATTTACAAAAGAAAGAATAACACCGATGATAACGCCGTAGATTGTGCCGAAAATCAACACTCCAAAAAATGCGGCAAGAAAGATGAAAAATTCTTTTTTGTTGATTTTACGCAATTTTTTTGCGAGGTCAAATTCTATTGCACCCAGCAAAGCCGATATAACGATTGCCGTCAATACGGGCACGGGCAAATATTGAATAAATCCTGTGCAAAATGTTACGATAACAAGCATAATAACGGCGGCGGTAATTGATGTTACCTGACTTTTGCCGCCAAATTGATTGTTCATTGAACTTCTTGAAACACTGCCGTTAACAGGGCAACAACCGACTGCAGAAGCCGAAATGTTGCACAGTGCAAATGTGAGCACCTCGTTGTTGTCGTTGATTTTGTAATCGTTTCTTATTGCAAAATTATTTTCTGACAGCAGGGTTTCTGCCATTATAACAACGGCTATTGTGAGTGACAACCCCATGCCTTTTATCGGACTGACAGCCGAAAAATCAAGCAGGCTGAAGTTATCAAGGCTGTTTGTAACCTTGGGCAGAGTGCTGATTTCAAAAGGTGTGCAGTAGTTAAAGAAGTATTGAAGTATACCTGCCGCAATCATGATGAGTACCGGCATAGGAAACTTCGGTGCAAATTTTTTGCATATCAAAATCAACGCAAGTGTTGTAAGTCCGAGTATAAGCGACGGTAAGCTGAAATTGAGCTTTGCCTGTTTAACTATGTGAACCGCAAGCTCGTGGATTTCACCTGTGCCGGATATGCCGCCGAAAAGTTTTGGAATTTGCATAAGTATGATTGTTGTGCAAATTCCGCTGATAAATCCGCCCATAACAGGAGTGGATACATATTCGGTCAGCCGCCCTGCCTTGAATATGTAAAATAAAAACAGCCATATGCCCGTATAAAATGCAAGGAGGGGTACTGCCTTTTGTGCATCTTCGCTGCCTGCCGATATGCCGAGAGTTGCAAGAACTCCGCCTACCAATGCCGCAGGTGCCGCATCAACACCGAATATAAATTGCGGCGATGAAGAGAACAACGCAAATATTATCACCGGCAGTATTGAGCCGTACAGTCCGTATATTGGCGGCAGTCCCGCAATTTGTGCATATCCCATTGATATCGGAATAGACACAAGTGCAATGATTATGCCGCTTATTATGTCATTTGGCAAGGTTTTGAATCTTGCTTTTTTCAGTCCGCCAAACATTATAACATCATCTCGTTTATTTTTTTAGTCTTGCCTCAACTCTGTAAATAGGGAAGCCTTGTGAAGAAAATCTTGCTTCGTATTCGGTCACGATGTTTCCCTCAAAGTCGCTGTTGTGTAAATCCAAACTGATGTTTGAAAGTTCAAATCCGTTTTTGCTGAAACTTTCGAGTGAAAATTCAAAGAAGTGCATATTGTCGGTTTTTTGGAAAATTGCCGCATCATCGGTCATAAGCTCCTTGTAGATGCCCAAAAATCTGTCTGCTGTCAATCTGTGGCATGCGTGGCTCTTTTTTGGATATGGGCAAGAGAAGTTGAGGAATATCAAACTAATGCTGTGTGCCGGCAAATAAGACGGCAGATATTCGGCTGCACAGTCCAAGAATTTGATGTTTGTCAAGTCCTCTGCCTTTGCTTTTTCACAAGCGGTGCAGATTACATCTCTCACCTTTTCAACGCAAATGAGGTTGATGTCGGGATTTTGCTTTGCGTATGTCACGCCGAATGTGCCCATTCCGCAACCGACTTCAAGATATACAGGGTTGTCGTTGCCAAAAAGTTCTCTCAAATCAAGAAGATGCTTTTCGTTTTCAACATCGTTGAAGTTCAAACTTTCGTTCCTCAATGTGATTAAGTATTCGCTCACCTTGTCGAGTCTTTCGTCAAGGTTCTTTTTGTGTCTCATTCTCATAGTCTTTACCGTTCCTTAATTATCGTAGTTTTAATTTGTAATAGATTTCAACACCTTTTAAAAAGGCGTACAGTATAGCGTACAAAACTGCCTGATGTCCAAGATAGAACCACAGACTGTTTCGTCCCACAAAGGTAAGCGCTTTTGAATGTTTTTTGTATGTCCAATTTGGGAACTTTCCGTCTTTGGCATATTCTCCCAAAAACGCTCCTATCAAAAACATAAACAGCCACGGGAAAAGTGCAAAGTAGTCCGCACTTTCAAAACTGTTGTTGAATATTCCGAGCGGCATAAGTGCGTTCGTTGACGGAGTCGGCAATTTTATTAAGCCGAACAAAAGACTGCCGGAGCTTATTCCGTATGTTGCCGAAAACAGCACGGCACAGATGAGTACCCCGATTCGTGCATCGATTTTTTCTATCAACGGCATTGTAAGTCCCGTTATTATCATACAAGCACCCAAGCAGTGAAGTATGCCGAAATATATTTGTGCCCCGTCAATTCCCATCAGCCTTGGCATGATAACCACCGTTGCAAAGGTGACGACTAAACCTGCACCGAACACGATTAATCCTCGCTTAACTGCGTTTCGTGACAGCCGTGAGCATATTCCCGATATGATGATGAATATTGCCCAAAATATCGGCTGAACGGTGCACAGCCCGTTGAATATCTCATATCCCCAATCAAGTTGAAGTATATCGCCGACATCCAAAAAGAAGTGGTGCACAATCATTGCCAAGATTGCAAAACCCCTCAACTCGTCAAGCAATTCTATTCTTTTTTTCTTTGCTTCCATATTTCACTCCGTTTGATTATTAAGTATATAATATATCATTTAAAAAATATTGTAAATATAAATTTTATATGTTATTATAACATTGTATATTACAACTTGAGGTACAGGTTAATGAAAACATATAATGTATTGCAATACGGCGCAAAGGGTGACGGCAAAACCAACGATGCCTTTGCCATTCAGCACGCCATTGATGACTGCGCAAAAAACGGAGGCGGACAGGTTGTTTTGCCGTCGGGCAGAGTTTATTACAGCGATTCAATCAAGCTCAAGGCAAATGTTGATTTGCATATCCAAAAAGGTGCAAGGCTCAAAGCAACAAGTAATATTGACGGATATATCCGCCCAAATAAATTGATAAACGACCCAAAAACCGCCCTTATCGGCAATCCTGTAACAGGTAAGCCGAGCTTTGTGTTCATCTATGCTTACGAAGCTGATAATTGCACAATCAGCGGAGAGGGAACTATTGATGCAAACGGTCACGCATTTGTTCAGCGAAAGGACAGATACTATGTGACGGGTGACTTCTATCCTCGCCCAACCGTTATGTATGTTGAAAAAAGCAATCACATCACATTCAAGGAATTCACGGTTGTCGACGCTCCGTTTTGGACTCTTCATCCGGCAGGCTGTGATGATGTGTTGATTGACCGAATTCGTATTCTCAACGACTTGGATGTTGCTAATTCCGACGGTATCGACCCCGACCATTGCAGCAATGTTAGGATTTTGGGTTGTCATGTGACTTGTGCGGATGATTGCATTTGCCTCAAGGCAAGCAAAGGCAATGCCGAATACGGTCCGTGCGAAAACATTATTATTGACGGTTGCACTCTTGTTTCAACTTCTGCCGCAATTAAAATCGGCACTGAGGGTGTGGGCGATTTCAGAAATGTTATTGTTTCAAACTGTATTATTTCACGCTCAAACAGAGGTCTTTCAATCCAAATTCGTGACGGCGGATGTGTTGAAAATGTTTCGTATTCAAATATTATTATCGAAACACGCAGATTTTGTCCTGATTGGTGGGGCACGGCAGAGCCTGTTGTGATCACCACCTTTAATCGTGACGAAAACACAAAGAGCGGTTCAATCAAAAATATTAGGTTTTTCAATGTCACCGCAAAGGGTGAAAACGGCGTTCTCATCCACGGCAATGCCGAAAACATCATTGAAGATGTCACCTTTGAAAATTGCAAAATCACTCTCACTAAAACATCAAAATGGGATTGCGGAATGTATGATTTGCGTCCTTGCCTTGATTGGGGAGTTGAAAAATACGACAATTCCGCATTTTTCATCAGATATGCAAAAAATGTGCTTATTGAAAAAACTCAGACAATGTGGGGCAATCTTTGCGACAGCTACAAGCACGCAATAGATGCCGAAAATGTAGAAAATCTTGAGCTTGTCAGATTTGACGGCAAGGCGGTTTCTCCGCTTGTTGATGACATAAAGCTCAACAATGTAAAAATGGTAAAATAATCGGAGGTATAATATTATGATAGAAATGAAAGGTTATAAGATTAATTCGCTTGAATTTGAAAACAAGGTTGAAAACGGAACTCAGTTGAAGCTCCAAAATCATGTGAAATACAATGTGAATTATATTGATTCGGAAAACAGATGCGTGGGTATTCTCCACTTCAGAGTTGAGGATGCGGATATGCAACCTTTTGAAATTAATCTTGAAATGGCGGCAGAATTCTCATTTGAAAACACAGATGAAAAGCCTGACATTCATGTTGAGTCGTTCGACCAGCTTTTCCCATTTGTTCGCCAAATCATCAACAACACAACATCAATGGCAGGTATGCCGGGTCTTATGATTCCTATGATGAAGCTCAATAGGGATACTGTTGCTGTCGGCAAGCCTGAAAATAACGATGACGGAGAAATGCTTAACTAATGGCTGATTTGTGTGATACTTGTTGGTATAATGTTTATGATGAGGAAGCCGATACAAATATGTGCGACCTTCAACTTGATCAAGACGAATACGGCGAGCTTCTCATTCGTGAGCGTCAGGGCAAGCCGTGCAAATATTACCGCAAGGATGTCGGAGAATATGGCATTGTAAGAAAACAAAATTGAAAAATACAAGACTGTCGATAAAGTTCCTGAAACACGCCAAATATATTCAACCGATTTGCCTCCTCTTATTTATAAGGGGAGGTGGCAACACGAAGTGTTGACGGTAGGGTTTTAAAAAAGCTGTAAGT
>CABQCC010000027.1 GCA_902462495.1 uncultured Eubacterium sp.
GACAAGGTCGCAGTTGTGCATATGCTGTGCAAAATAGTCTGCATCGTGGAAGTGGATGAGTCCGTTTTCGTGAGCCTCAACAATATCCTCCGGAAGCAAAATTCTCTTTGTAATATCCTTTGAAACCTCGCCTGCCATATAATCACGCTGAACCGAGTTGACAGTTGGGTTTTTGTTTGAATTTTCCTGTTTAACTTCTTCGTTATTACATTCAATAAGGGAGAGAATTTGATTGTCGGTTGTGTTTGCCTTACGCACGAGAGAACGGGTGTAGCGATACTTAACATAACGCTTTGCAACCTCAAATGCACCCTGTGCCATAATCTGATCTTCAACTATATCCTGTATTTCCTCTACCGAGAGAGCACGATTTGCCTTGCCGATTTTGAACTCAACGAATTCTGCAATGTCGTTGATTTGACCTTGAGTAAGTTCTTTTCTTTCACAGGCAGCATTCGCCTTTGATACTGCGATAACGATTTTGTTAAGGTCAAACTTGGCTTCCGAGCCGTTTCTCTTAATAATATTCATTATTCTTTCCCCTTTCAAATAACTTAAACCGAGTGTTACAAAGCTGTAACCTTTGATGTGTGACCTTTATCATAATAACAAAATACTGTGGATATGTCAATAGAATTTAAGCAAAAAATACAATATATTGTGCCCAAAACTGAAATTGTAACAAATTTATACGAAATGTTGTTTTGCAATTTTTCGCAAACACGCAGTATTACGCACAAAACGAAAAACCGCCCGACAAGGAAATATTACAATTTGTAAACAGCGTTAAATATTTGTCAATTCGGCATTAACTTCTTGCCACTTGAAAAATATTATAAATTGTTTTAATATATAATACAGAGGTATTTGTATGAACAAGTTTAAAAATCTGAAAATTACCACAAGAGTATCAATAGCAACTCTTGCGAGCATTGCCACCTCGGTGATTATGATAATTGCCGTTATCATCGTCTTTCGCTCCCTGCTTCCGGATATTTACGGAATATCGAGAGTTGACTCGAACAAATATTCCACAATCAATCAGTTGCAATGGGCGCAAACCATCAACAGCATAAACCGTGAACTTGCCGACAACGACACCGATGACAAAATTAAAAAAAACCTTAAAGGCATCACAAAGTCAATATCAGAGCTTGGCTCAGAAATATATATTGCAAAAAACGGCAAAAAATATTTTGCCAACATCGAAAAGGCAGAAATCGATGCTCACGCCAATGCGATTATGGACACCGACGGAAAGCGGAATATGTATTATTTCGGCAAAGACGGCTTAATAATAAAATCTCACCTGAAATCCGAAAACAATCATTTCACAATCAAAATAGTCAACCCGAACTTTTCGGTTGATGACGCATCGCAAAGAAGCTCGTTGAAAGATTTCAAAGCTATTTTCACGGGCAGAAGCGGTTTTATGGTGTTTATGGCACTTGCAATCATCATTATGTCCAACCTCATTATGTCTGTGATAACATCGCAAACAATCACCGTGCCTATCAAAAAGCTGTCTGATGGTGCAAACGAAATTGCAGGCGGTAACCTTAACTATCATATTGAATACGACTCGACCAACGAAATCGGCACAACCGTTAAATCAATCAACGATATGACCGACAAGCTGAAAGCCTCTATCGAAACACAGACCGAAATGGCACGGTCACGAAAAGAGATGACTGCCGGAATTGCGCACGACTTGCGAACACCGCTGACATCAATCAAGGGATATGTTGAGGGGCTTCGTGACGGAATTGCAAACACTCCCGAAAAGCAGGAAAAATATCTGCAAACGATATACTCCTCTGCGCTTGATATGGAAAAATTGCTTGATGAACTTTTGACCCTTTCAAAGCTTGAATCGGGTTCAACACAGCTTGAAACAATCAAAATCGACATAAATGATTACATCATCGAATACCTTGTGGAAAAGCATCGCAAGGTTGACGCAAGCCGTATCACTCTCACATACGCAGGGCCGAACATCAAGCAAAAAGCATATGTTATGCTCGACCCAAACAGATTTTCAAGAGTGCTCAACAACATCATTTCAAACTCGTTGAAATATTCTTCAAGTGCAAGAAAACTCGTTGTCAGCATCAGCCTTGAAATCTACGACAAATCGGTTATTATCGCTATATCCGACAACGGTATCGGCATTACAGACGAAAACCTGAAGCATATATTTGAAACATTTTATCGTGCCGACCAAGCAAGAACAAGGGTCCATGACGGCTCAGGATTGGGACTTGCGGTGTGCAAAGAAATTGTTGAACTTCACAACGGTCACATCTGGGCAACGAGCAAAGAGGGCAGCGGCACAACAATTATGATTTCACTCAACCGAGAGGCTTGACGAAAAACACACGGAGGACAAACCGATGAACAAAAAAATATTAATCATAGAAGATGACGAAAACATCACTTGCCTTGAAAAGGACTATCTTGAAGCACACGGATTTGAAGTGCTTTGTGCAAATGACGGCTTAAAGGGGCTTGAAATAGCACAAAGAGTCAATGTTGCACTTGTGCTTTTGGATGTCATGCTTCCGTCACTCAACGGACTTGAGGTTTGCAAAAAAATCAGAGAATTCAGCAACATACCGATTCTTCTTGTCAGCGCAAAAAAAGATGAATTCGACAAAATCAACGGACTCGGATTCGGTGCAGACGATTATATCGTAAAGCCGTTCAGCCCGTCGGAACTTGTTGCAAGGGTTATCGCCCACCTCAACAGATACGAAAGGCTGACAAACACCGACCTGAAAGACTCGTCTGTCATTAAAATTGACAATTTGAAAATCGACAAAAAATCTCGCCGAATTTTCTTTCACGACACCGAAATCACCTTTACAAACAAGGAATTTGACCTCCTTGCAACCTTGGCAGAAAACCCCGACACAGTTTTCACAAAGGAGGATCTCCTCAGCCAAATTTGGAACTACGATTCTATGGGCGACACCTCAACCGTCACCGTGCACATAAACAGAGTAAGAGAAAAGCTGTTTGCCGTTGACAACAATATGGAACTCATCAACACGGTTTGGGGTAAGGGTTACCGCTTCAACAAATAAAAAAGACTGTCGATAAAGCTCCTGAAACACGCCAAAATATAGTCAACCGAATTATGCCTCACATTAATGTAAGCGTAGGTGGCAACACAAAATGTTGACGGTAAATTTTAAAAAAGCTGTAAGTATCAAACTTACAGCTTTTTTGGCGTTTTCCGTTTTTTGCGAACAAGCGGTACCATCGTACAGCAAAGTTCGCAAGAAAACGAAATTCAGAAACTTTCTCAACAGCCTTTGACTTCTTCAACTGCTTCCGTCTTTTCTTCAACCTCGCTGTTTTTCTTGCTGTTAACATAACTCTTGAACGAGTTAATTACAATGATAATGGCAAGCACGATAAGAAGAACCGCAACAACAAGCTGAATTACACTTGCAAAAACATCTGTGCCTGCGGCAAGAGATTTAACAAGACCGATTACACGCTGAACAAGGGCGGTGAATGTTACGCAAAGCATAATAATCATCGGAGGAAACAGCATCTTGTTGCTTCTGCCTGTTACCTTGAGGAATACGCAAAGTGTGATGAGAACAAGCGCACTCAAAAGTTGGTTTGCAGAACCGAAAAGCGGCCAAATTGTTTGGTAGCCGATTTTTGTGAGAACGAATCCGCAAAGAAGTGTGACGATTGTTGAAAAATATGTATTGCAAACAACCTTTCTCCAAGGCTTTGCGTGTTCCATATCGTCAACACTGAAGAATTCCTGAAAACACATTCTGCCGATACGGGCAACGGCATCAAGTGTTGTAAGAGCAAGAGCAGATACGCACATTGTCATAAATACTGTTGATAAGTGAACGGAAAGTCCCATTTTTTCAAAGAAACCTGCAACGCCCGATGAAAAGATTTGGAAAGGAGTGCCCTCGGCAGGAACACCGTTTTTAGCGGCAGCGCCTGCAACGCAAAGAGCAAGAACCGCAAGTACGCTTTCAAGAATCATTGCGCCGTAGCCAACCTTGAGCATATCTTTTTCATTGGCGATTGTTTTTGATGATGTACCTGATGATACAAGTGAATGGAAGCCCGAAACCGCACCGCAGGCAACGGTTACAAACAAAATCGGGAACATTGTGCCGAGTTGTTCGTTCTTAAAGCCTGTGAACACAGGAAGATTCATTGTAGGATGACCGATTACAAGTCCCAAAGCCGCACCGACAATCATACAAACAAACATAATTGTTGTCATATAGTCACGAGGCTGTTTCATAAGCCAAATAGGAAGAATTGCGGCAAAGAAAATATAAACAAATACAACATAGCTCCATGTTGTTTTGCTGAATTCAAGCGGGAACTGCATACCTACGGCAAACGAAGCAACGATGAACACAATGCCCAAAACAGCTTCTTTCCAACCGGATAAGTTGAACTTCTTTTGGATAAGGCCGAAGATTACGGCAAAAACCATAAACATAATCGACACCATACCGGCTGAACCGTTAACCGAAGCATTAGCCGCAAGTTTGCCTGTCACGTCATCAAACGCATTGAAAGTACCCGATACCATATCCGCAAATACCGCAATAATCAAGAGGGAAAAGAGCCAGCAGAAAAGCAAAAAAAGTTTTCTGCCCGTTTTACCGATGTACTTTTCAATAAGCATACCCATGGATTTGCCTTGATTTTTAACCGAAGCATAAAGTGCACCGAAGTCGGTTACCGCACCGAAGAATACACCGCCGATTAAAATCCAAAGGAGTACGGGAAGCCAACCGAACACAGCTGCCTGAATAGCGCCGGTTACAGGGCCTGCACCCGCAATTGAAGAAAATTGGTGAGAAAATACGGTCCAACCGTTTGTCGGAACATAATCCTTACCGTCATTATATTTTACGGCAGGGGTTTCGGCTTTAGGGTCAATGCCCCATTTTTTTGCAAGATGTCTGCCGTAAAAGACATAACCTGCGCCGAGAACAACAACAGCAATCAAAACAATTACAAGCGTGTTCATAATTTACATCTTCTTTCTCTTTTTTTACAGTTCAAAAGCAACTTGCATTGGATAACAAAAACAAAAACCTCCGCCAAAGCGAAAATCGTTTCCGATTTTCCGCAAAGGCGAAGGCATAAAATTTAGTGCTTTCGTGTTACCACTTTGCTTGCCGACAGATGTCGACCGCTCAATCACCGTCAATAAAAATAACAGTGTCTCATATAACGGTGAGTCCCGTTTTCAACTACTCGCAATCTTTCACTGAAACTGCTTGCAGGTGAGGGCAAAGCGTGCCTGTTACTGTCTTGCACAACCGACAGCTTTCTGTAAACGGTGCTACGCAAAGTCATATCCTGTTCATTGCATTTGTCTGTTTAATTTATGGTTTTATGTTAATACCAAAAAATCAATTTGTCAAATGTTTTGTCATAATTTTGTAAGTATGAACAAATTGTGATTTGTTCAAAAGTCGGTATTTGTCTATTTTTTAACCGCTGTTCCCTCTTGACCACGGAACACAACAAACTTGTCGTACAAAAATTCCGTAATCATATTGCACGCCATTGTACAACCGAGGACAATATAATTAATCGCAGTTACATCAGCAAACTTTTCCGTAAAATGATTGCCCAAAATTGTGCTCACGGGTGTAAACACGCAGTAAAACGCAAGAACCTTGAGCATTGCAATAGGCACATTGTTTGCCGATTTAAAGGTAAATTTTCGGTTAAAGGTAAAGTTCCAAATAACCGACATCAAAAGTGCAATGAGATACATTGGACCATACTCATTTTGCATAATTTTTGCAAAACTGGCATTTGACGCCATCCAATTTTGAAAAACCGGAAGTTTGATAATTACCTCGCTCATAAGAGTGAAAGCCGCAACCTGAATAATACCGGCAGAAGCGGAGAACAGCGCAAATTTTACGAACTGCCAAAAACCGCCGTTGCCTTTTTCTTTCTTTTCGCTCATATAACCGTTCCTTTTTATTATGGCTTTTTGCCTAAAAGTTTAAGCAGAAGTCGTCTGCATTTAACTGCAAATCTGACTATCTTTGAATTGTATTCCCTGTTCATTAGGCGAAGTTCCTCAATATCGCCGATTTTGTGATACTTCGCAAGTTCGTTTCTCATAGCAACCATTTCACGGAGGTCAATGTGATGCTCCTTGTGATAACTATTAAGAGTTTTCTTCATAGTATCGTGACGCCACTGCATAATTTCCTCATCGGTATACTGTGATTCGTAAAGCTCGGAAGCAGTGCGAGTTTCGTGCTCCGCCTTATCGATGAATTCGGAAATGATTTTTTCAAGATTTTCTCTGACAGGCTTGTAGGTGTCAGGGTTCGGAATAGGATTAAGCATATAATCCTTATACTTGCCTGCGATAACATCCTCGTTGAGAGCCGTGTTTGCATAGTGCTTATACGGGTCAAGTCGAACCGAATTGAAGTTGTGACGAACCCAAAGCACCGGAGTTTCGAGTGCGATACAAGGAAGTGCACAGTGAACTCTGAATGTGAGCACACACTTTGCGTTTTGATAAAGGTCAAGTCTTTCCTCAACCTCGGCACGCCTCTGCTCCCAAGTCATAAATTGGTCTGACGGAATAGGACGGGTCGGCGGCTCAACGATTACATCAATGCCGGTGCCCTCCATCTGCTTTTTGACAGCCTCCTCAACAGACTTTGCAAGACCGACAAGAACAATATATTCTCTTTCTCTCGGCTTTGGCGGACGCTTTTTGAGGGTGAGAGTTACGCAACCCGAAAAATAGTTGTCTATTCCACGCTCCGAAAGACGCTCCTGAGTGTAATAATCACGGCAACCGATAGGCTCATATTTTTTAAGATATTCCTTGCCCGGTCCGTCCTCGATATACTCAAACTTCGAAGGCATACCACGAGGTCTGCCTCTTTGAATATCATTATAGTGAAGTCCTATCCACAAAGGATAAACATATTTTGACGGCGGCCAATTCCACTTTTCCCACATATACCATGCGCTCATAATGGTTGCAACCGGCTCGTCATCATCAGCCTTGAAGCTATCCATAGCCTCAATATCAACCAAATAATCGGTATGCGGCAACCATTGCTCTGCGGCATATGACTGCATATCGTCACCGATGTTTTTAGTTGTTTTTCTGTACAACACACCGTATTTCATTATGTAATACTCCTTAAAAAATACTTTATATAGTATGTATTTATCTTATCACACCCAACATATAATTGTCAAACATTATACTCTTTATTTTATGTAAACATTGTGCTATAATGTAGAAAAGTGATGTTGAGGTGATTATATGAATTGGGCAGAAATAAAAACAAATGACATCGCAAACGGCGAGGGAGTGAGAACATCTCTTTTTGTTTCCGGCTGCAGACATCATTGCAAAAATTGTTTTAATGAAATTACATGGGACTTTGGATACGGAAATCTTTTTACCGAAGAAACCATGGAGGATATATTCAAAAGTGTTGACCACGACTGGATAAACGGAATTTCACTTCTTGGCGGAGAACCGTTTGAACCAGAAAATCAAAAGGTGCTTGTGCCGTTTTTGATTATGTTCCACGAAAAATTCCCGGACAAAACCGTTTGGTGCTACACAGGTTTCACCATTGAGCAAATTCTCGGAAGCACGGAGGAAAAGAGCCGTGCCGCAACCGACATCAGCAAGGAAATGCTGTCGCTGATTGACATACTTGTTGACGGACCGTATGTTGAGAACTTGCACTCAATAACGCTCAAATTCCGTGGTTCATCCAATCAAAGAGTAATCGACATAAAGAAAACTATCAAAGAACAAAAAATCGTGCTTTACCTTGAATAAGCACAATTAACAATTAGATATAACAAAAGAGATAATCGCAACATTTCACAAGTGCGATTATCTCTTTTTATTACATTCTAAAATTTTTCATTTGGAAAAATATCTTTTGCCTCATTCAAAGTTATTTCATTATTATCTGCATACATTTCACCTGTTCCGGTTATATTTATTTTTTGACCGTTATTATAATACTGACAGTAAGATATTGACATTCCATTCTTTAATCTTCCTGCAATATGACCGCAATAAACATCATCATTACCTATCTTACCCAAATTATAACACGCTGTTACAATCTGGTTTGCAATGCTTTCATTATCATTAATAACATTGCATCCACCGATTATACCACCGCTTGCTGCACTTTCACACAGTGAAGTTGTTGTAATTGCACCAAAATTACTACACGAATCAATTGTAGTGCTGCTTACATCCATTGCAAGTGTTCCGATTATACCACCTGTATTACAATCAGATTTGATATTGCCTCTGTTAATACATTTTGTCAAGCTGACAGAACCGTAATACGCATATCCGACAATACCTCCGGCGCCGTTAACGCCTAAATAACTCAATGATGAATCTGCATCATTTGAATACTTTTGCGAAACATTAATCATTGAATTATTTTCACATTCCGTCACTTTTAGTTCTTCAGAACTTGAACCGACTATACCGCCTACCATTAATGAACCGCCTTGAGCATTGTTTTTTGCTTCAACCACGATATTGTTTATACAATTACTTATTAGGGCATCATTTTTATTTTCATCAATATATACATGTCCTATTATTCCACCTACACTTGCTTGACTGTTGTAAGTCTTACCGTTTAATTTTTCCGTGTTTTTCCCTGATAAGACACACTTAATATTACCAGAAACCTCACAATCAGATATAATTCCACAACTGTTGTTTCCTATTGCCCCAATATAAGCGTTCCAATCATCACCGTTATCTTCATTATAATCAATATTTACATCTTTCATAATAACATTTTCTACATTTTCACAGTGTTTAAACAAACCGCCCTGTGTTGATTTCAAATTTGAAATCACATGATAATTTCCGTTAAATTCGCCTCTGTTTGAAATACTTTCCCAATCTTCTATTTCTGACAAGTCCAAGTCAGCCATTAAAATATATTTTCCATATTCATTGTTTCCAGAATTAATTAAATCATCAACCGTATATATGCCTATAAAACCACTTGGGACCTCTGTTAATTGATTACTTGATTGTTCATCATTTTCATTTGCGTTATCAACTAATGATTCGGAAGTAACTTCACCGTTTACATCAGACTCAGAATTGTTATTTGCACAAGCAGAAAACAAAACACACAATAATGCAATTGATAAAAAAAGTGAAATAAATTTTTTCATAATAATTCTCCTCATTTTTTACTATATTTTATATTATATCTGTATTACAGATAAATGTCGATATCTGTATTAAAGATAAATCATAATATATATGAGGTGATATTATGATTTTTAATAATTTAAAAAATATTCGAGAAGATAATGATATTAAGCAACGACAAATAGCCGAAATACTTAATGTTTCACAAAACACATATTCACAATACGAAACAGGAGTTATCCCAATAACGGCAGAAACATTAATAAAACTTGCAGATTATTATAATGTCAGCGTTGATTATTTATTAGACAGAACAAGCAATCCAAAAATTAATAACTAAAAAACTCGGAGCAGATGCTCCGAGTTTTGTTTTAGGTTGTTAATTAGCCAAGCTCTGAGAAGTACTTGATTGTTCTAACCATCTGTGATGTGTATGAGTTCTCGTTGTCATACCATGAAACAACCTGAACTTCATATGTGTCATCAGAAACTTTAAGAACCATTGTCTGAGTAGCATCAAAGAGTGAGCCGTATCTCATACCAACGATATCTGAAGAAACGATTTCATCAGTGTTGTAACCGAATGATTCTGTAGATTCAGCCTTCATAGCTGCATTGATAGCTTCAACAGTAACTTCCTTGTCTGTCTTGATAACAGCTGTAAGGATTGTTGTTGAACCTGTTGGAGTTGGAACTCTCTGTGCAGAACCGATAAGCTTGCCGTTGAGTTCAGGAATTACAAGACCGATTGCCTTTGCAGCACCTGTTGAGTTAGGTACGATGTTTACAGCAGCAGCTCTTGATCTTCTGAGGTCGCCCTTTCTCTGAGGACCGTCAAGTGTCATCTGATCGCCTGTGTAAGCGTGAATTGTGCACATGATACCGCTCTGGATTGGAGCAAAGTCGTTGAGAGCCTTAGCCATAGGAGCAAGGCAGTTTGTTGTGCAAGATGCAGCAGAAATAACTGTATCTTCAGCTGTAAGTGTGTCGTGGTTTACATTGTAAACGATAGTAGGAAGGTCGTTGCCTGCAGGAGCAGAGATAACTACCTTACGAGCGCCTGCCTTAACGTGAGCAGAAGCCTTTTCCTTTGATGTGTAGAAACCTGTGCACTCAAGAACAACGTCTACACCAAGCTCGCCCCAAGGAAGCTCAGAAGCGTCAGCCTTTGCATAAATCTTAATTTCCTTGCCGTCAACGATGATTGAATCGTCAGTAGCTGAAACTGTATCAGCAAGAGCATACTTGCCCTGTGATGAATCGTACTTCAAAAGATGAGCAAGCATCTTTGGGCTTGTAAGATCGTTGATTGCAACAACTTCGTAGCCTTCAGCGCCGAACATCTGACGGAAAGCAAGACGACCGATACGGCCGAAACCATTAATAGCAACTTTTACCATTGGATTATACCTCCGAAAATTAAATTAATTAAATAAATTGCTTTATTTTATTGCACTATTATTTTATACTTTTTACTATTAATAATCAAGCGAAAATTGGATTTTTTACAGATTATACAAAAACAATCTATATACTCTACATATATTATGTTAATTTTGTAACAATCTGCAAAAATTTGGCGATATTTTGACAGAATCGCAAACCATATCACCACGATTTTCGCCTAACCTATTATATAATTTATTATCGTGTTGGAAACGAGCATACCTTTTGGGGTCAATGCGATTCGCTCACCGAGGTCGGCAAGACATCCCATTTTGACAAGATCGGTGCAATCTCGGTCAACAAGCGATTTGTCAATTCCCTTTGCAAGGCGGAGTCCGAGCATAATCTGCTCATCCTTGTCACCGCCCGTGCCGTCATCGATTTTGTTCCATTCTCTGTCGTAGAAAAATCTTCTGCCGTTCCAAAAACTGTGAGCCGATTTGCCTATTCCGAGATACGGGGTCAAAGTCCAATATTTCGTGTTGTGCCTGCTCTCAAATCCCGGAACTGCAAAATTGCTGATTTCGTACTGTTCAATTCCAAACGAAGCCAGCGTTTCAACGGTTTTGAGATACATTTCGCCGACAATATCATCATCGGGCAAAACAAGCCTGTCACGCATTTGGTAGAACTTTGTGCCCTCCTCGATTTTCAGCATATAAGCCGACACATGAGGAACGCCCATACTTTTGATGAAATCGAACGAATAATCAAGCGAGTCAATCGTTTGCTTAGGAGTGCCGAGCATAAGGTCAAGGCTGATGTTTTCTATCCCCGACCGCCTTGCATAATTTATCGTGCGTTCAACTTCATTTTTGCCTGCCACTCTGCCGAGTGCAAAGCGTTCGCTGTCAACCGCACTTTGCATACCGAGACTTATACGGTTAACGCCGTATGAAGCATATTTTTTGAAATCTTCGGACAAATCCTTGCTCGGATTACACTCAACCGTAATTTCCGCATCGTCCGAAATTTCAAACTGTTTCCTTGCACAATCAAGGATTTTTCCAATCAGTTCGGGAGGCAAAATGCTCGGAGTGCCCCCACCGAAATAAACAGTATCAAAGATACCTTGATACTGCTTAATTTCATCACATATTTCTTGAACATATTGCTGTGCAGACGCTTCGTCAAACTTCACGCTGTAAAAATCGCAATACGGACATTTACTTTTGCAAAACGGAATATGAAAATACAATCCCGAACGCTCATCAATCATAATTAACCCTTTTTGGCTCTGTTTTCTGCCTTTAATCTGAGTTCCTTGCTGAGGATTGTTTTGCGGAGTCTGATTGATTTTGGAGTGACTTCAAGAAGTTCGTCATCTGCCAAAAATTCCATACTCTGCTCAAGTGAAAGGGTGGTTGGCGGAACAAGTTTGAGTGCTTCGTCAGAACCGCTTGCACGAGTGTTTGTGACATGCTTTTTCTTGCAGACATTGCACACAATATCCTCGTCCTTTGCACATTCGCCGACAATCATACCCTCATAAACATCAACACCCGGACCAACGAACAAACGGCCTCTGTCCTGTGTGTTCCAAAGTCCGTAGCCTGTTGTTGTGCCTGTTTCGTGAACTACGATTGAACCACGGCTTCTTGTTTCGATTTCGCCGTGCCATTCTTCATAACCGGCAAAGAGCTGATTCATAATACCGTTGCCGTTGGTGTCGGTCAAAAATTCGCTTCTGTAACCGATAAGACCTCTTGACGGAATCTTGATTTCCATATGAGTCATACCTGTCGGGCGGGTATCCATATTAATCATTTCGCCCTTGCGTGAGCAAAGCTTTGTCATAACAGCGCCGACATATTCTTCAGGCACTTCAACAATGGCGGTTTCCATAGGTTCAAGCACCTTGCCGTTTGCATCTGTCTTTGTGATAACCTGCGGACGGGAAACCTGGAATTCGTAATTTTCTCTTCTCATAGTTTCAATGAGGATTGAAAGGTGGAGTTCGCCTCTGCCCGAAACCTTGAATGTATCCATCGAATCGGTTTCTTCAACACGCATAGAAACATTGGTTTCAACTTCCTTGAACAATCTGTCACGGAGATTACGGGAAGTTACATACTTGCCCTCTCTGCCTGCAAACGGTGAATCATTAACGATGAAGTTCATACTGATTGTAGGCTCATCAATTTTTACAAACGGAAGCGGCTCGATGTGTTCAGGGTCGCAAGCCGTTTCGCCGATGTTAAGGTCGGCAATGCCGGCAACGGAAACAAGGTCGCCGAACTCTGCGCTGTCGCAAGCAACTCTCTTGAGTCCCTCAAATTGATACATCTTTGTAAATTTGACATTCTCCTGTGTTCCGTCCTGACGGCAAAGAACATAAGGAGTGTTAACCTTAATTGTGCCTCTTTCAACTCTGCCGACACCGATTCTGCCTACATAATCGTCATATTCGAGTGACGAGAACAAAATCTGTGCAGGACCGTCAGGGTCGCCGACAGGTGACGGAATGTATTTCAAAATAGCATCCAAAAGTGGACGCATATCACCCTCACGAACAGTTGGGTCGGTTGAAGAATAGCCCTCTCTTGCCGAAGCATAGATAACAGGGAAATCAATTTGGTCGTCATCAGCACCGAGTTCGATGAAAAGGTCGAGAACCTCATCAATAACCTCGGCAGGTCTTGCGCCGTCACGGTCAATCTTGTTGACAACAACAAGCGGAGTTTTATGTAAGCCGAGTGCCTTTTTGAGCACAAATCTGGTCTGAGGCATACAGCCCTCAAATGCGTCAACAACAAGGAGAACGCCATCTACCATAGTGAGAATACGCTCAACCTCTCCGCCGAAATCTGCGTGTCCGGGAGTGTCAACGATGTTAATCTTTGTGTCCTTGTAATGAATTGAGGTGTTCTTTGAAAGAATTGTAATGCCTCTTTCCTTTTCAAGGTCGTTTGAGTCCATTACTCTTTCCTGCACAACCTCGTTGTCACGGAAAATACCGCTTTGATGAAGCATCTCATCAACAAGGGTAGTCTTGCCGTGGTCAACGTGAGCAATAATTGCAATGTTTTTTATGTTTTTTCTTTCTTCTCTTGCCACAATAATGCCTTCTTTACTTCTTTTTATTAAAGCTGTCTCTGAGCTGTACTGTTCTGTTAAATACAAGTGCACCCGGCTTGCTGTCCTTATCGGTGCAGAAGTAGCCTATGCGCATAAATTGAAATCTGTCACCCGGCTGAGTGTCTGCAAGTGCCTTTTCAACATAGGCGGTTTTAACTTCAAGTGAATCAGGATTGAGATTGTCCTCAAATGAGCCGACGCCCTCCTCGTCACTTGGATTTTCAACATTGAACAAGCGGTCGTAAAGTCTGACCTCTGCTGTGTTGCAATCGTTTGCATATACCCAATGGATTGTGCCTCTGACCTTTCTTCCGTCAGGAGTGTCACCACCGAATGTTTCAGGGTCATAAGTTGCGTGAACAGCGATAACCTCGCCGTTTTCGTCCAAGTCATAGCCTGTGCAGGTTACGCAATAAGCCTTGTAAAGTCTAACCTCGTTGCCGACGAACAAACGACGATACTTGCTGATCGGTTCAACCATAAAGTCATTTCGCTCAATCCAAAGTTCCTTGCCGAAAGGAATTGTGCGCTTGCCAAATTCCTCGTGGTCGGGATGATATTCAACTTCAAGCTCTTCAACCTTATCCTCAGGATAATTGTCAATGATGAGTTTGAGCGGGTCAACAACAGCCATTGCTCTCTTTGCATTTCTGTTGAGGCTGTCACGAACACAGCTTTCAAGCATTGCAAAATCAATTACGCTGTAAGCCTTTGAAACGCCGATTTTCTCGCAGAAATCACGGATTGCATCGGCAGGATAGCCACGGCGACGCATACCGCTGATTGTTGCCATTCTCGGGTCGTCCCAACCGTCAACAATTTTGTCCTGAACAAGTTTCAGGCACTTTCTCTTTGATGTGAGAGTGTAGTTGAGATTCATTCTTGCAAACTCAATCTGTCTTGGCTTTTCGCCCTCAACGCAGTTGTCGCAAACCCAATCATAAAGCGGTCTGTGATTTTCAAACTCCAATGAGCAAAGTGAGTGAGTTACCTTTTCGCAAGCATCCGAAAGCGGATGTGCAAGGTCGTACATAGGATATACGCACCACTTGTCGCCTGTTCTGTGGTGATGTGCATACATAATACGATAAATAATCGGGTCACGCATATTCATATTCGGTGACGCCATATCAATCTTTGCACGAAGAACCTTTGAACCTGCCTCAAACTCGCCGTCGGTCATTCTTTGAAACAAATCAAGGCTTTCTTCAATAGGTCTGTCACGGTAAGGGCTGTTCTTGCCAGGCTCGGTAAGAGTGCCTCTCATCTCTCTGATTTCATCTGCCGATGATTCGTCAACATAAGCAAGACCTTTTTTGATGAGCTTAACCGCACAATCGTAGATATAATCAAAGTAATCGGACGCAAAGTAGATGTTATCCCAGTCAAAGCCAAGCCACTTGATGTCCTCTTTGATTGACTCTACATATTCCGTGTCCTCTTTAATCGGGTTTGTGTCGTCCATACGGAGGTTGCAAACACCGTTGTACTTGTTTTTTACACCGAAGTTGATGCAAATAGCCTTTGCGTGTCCGATGTGGAGATAGCCGTTCGGTTCAGGAGGGAATCTTGTTTGAACTCTTGAATATACGCCCTCCTCCAAATCTTCATCAATAAAATCGTGGATGAAGTTTTGGGTTACGGTTTCCTCGTTTTTGATTTCATCAATTGCCATTTACATTTCCTCCTTATAGTGATTTAATGCCGAATTCAATCTTGCCTTTACTGTGTCCTCGCCCAAAAGTGCGGTGATGGCAAAAAGGTCGGGTGTGTTTGTTCTGCCTGTAAGTGCCACACGAATAATTGTTGACACATCGCCGACATGACCCTCAAATTTTTCAGGTTCTGCCTTATATTCCTTGACATTCGGTGTGCAGCCGACAAGAGGACAAACCTCTTTCATTCTGCCAAACCAAGCGTCTTTGTCGTCATCAAGATTTACAACCTTGAGGTATTCTTCAATAACCTTGACTGCAAGTGACGGAGTTGCATTGCCGTTAAGCTCGTAATTCGGAACAAAGGTTTCGTCATACATATAGCTTACATAATCGAGCACATCGCTCCATTTTGCGATATCCTTACGAGGTTTTTTGCCCTCACGGTCGATATTGAGAATTGCTGTTGCCTTTGCCTCGTCCTGTGCAAAAAGTTCTGCAAGCTGCGGCTGATATTCCTTTGCCCAAGCATAGGCAAGTTCAAACACCTTTTCGGCAGGCATAACAGAAATAACATTCTTTGACACATCGGTGAGTTTTACAATGTCAAAAAGTGCACCCGACACACTCATTTTTTTGAGATTGAACGGGAATTTTTCGATAGGCTCTGTTTTGTTCATTCTGCGCCAATCCTCAAAGTTTGAGTTGGCAAGAGTCATCATATATTCATTTACGCTTTCCTGAGGATAACCCTCCTCTGCGTAATAAGTAACGGCTGCTTCGGGGTCTTTACGCTTTGAAAGTTTGCGCTTGCCTCCGTTTTCTTCCTTCATAATAGGAGAAACATGAGCATACTTCGGAGGCTTGAAGCCAAGCACCTTGAAAAGCTGAAGATGGATAGGAACGGAAGAAATCCATTCGTCACCTCTGACAACATGGGTTGTTCTCATAAGATGGTCATCAACTGCGTGTGCAAAGTGATAGGTCGGAATTCCGTCCGATTTGAGAAGAACAACATCCTGAACATTCTCAGGCATTTCAATCTTGCCCTTAATCATATCGTCAAAATAGCACTTCTTTTCAAGGTCACCCGGTGACTTGAGGCGAAGTGTCCAGCTCATACCGGAGTCGATATTAGCCTTGATTTGTTCAAACGAAAGGTCACGGCATTTTGCCCATTTGCCCCAATAGCCCTTGATGCTTTCGTTTTCCTGTGCGGTGCGAATTTCGTCAAGTTCATCGGCGGAGCAGAAGCAAGGATAAGCAAGTCCCTGCTCAACAAGTGCCTTTGCATAAGTTTGATAAATCTCAACTCTTGCACTTTGATAATATGGTCCGTAGTTGCCGATTTCTTTTTCGTCACCGACAACGCCCTCATCTGCATTGATTCCGTAAACCGAAAGTCCCTTGAGCATTACATCAATAGCACCCTCAACTTTACGCTTTTGGTCGGTGTCCTCAACTCGAACATAGAACACACCGTCGGTAGTTTTTGCCGTCTTATAAGACACCATACAGGTGAACAGGTTGCCAAAATGCAAAAAGCCTGTCGGACTCGGAGCAAAACGAGTTACCCTTGCACCCTCTTTAAGTGCTCTTGGCGGATACATATCTTCCATATCCTGCGGAGCTTTTGTGATGTTTGGAAACAAAAGCTGTGCCAATTCCTTAAAATCTGTCATATTCTCTCCCTAAAAAAATTAATGTTACATAGAATTACATTTTATTATCTCATAAACGGACTTGATATTCAATATTAATTTATATATTTATTATATTAATTTTAAAATTTATACAGAAAATGTATAATTTTTTTGTGAAAAAACAAAAAGGTCTTTTAATCTTCGACCTTTTTACTCTTAAACACTATTAATTTTGAAAAAACATAATTCAGAATTATGATAACGAACGACACTGCCACCTTTGAATAAATACCGTCGGTGAACAGAATTTTCATTCCTACGCCCATTTTTTCAAACAAGGTATAAAACAAATTGTCAAAAGAAGTTTTTACAAGGAGCGGAACACAGACAATCTCAATAACTCCCGTGACACCACGGGAAGCAAAAAACGACACCGCTTCCTTGAGCACAAACTTAACTTCCCAATTTTTCGATTCAAACACCCACAGTTTGTTTGTGATGTAGGCAAAAGTCACGGCACACACCCAGCTGACAAGGTTTGCCCAAAACACCGACATTTTACAAAGATTGACAAAAACGGTATAAGTGCCCCACGACACAACGGTTGTGAGAACACCGAAAATGAGATACATTATTACTTCTTTGTTGAACAGTTTTTTCATATTGCAAAATCCTTAGTTTTTATATAATAATGCACCCAAACCGCCTATTTGTCAAGCAAAAAAAGGCGAACATATTTGTCCGCCTCAGACTGTCGATAAAGCCCCTGAATCACGCCAAATATAATTAATCGATTTATGCCTTCCCTTGAAGCAAGGTGATTCCCCCGTTAATCGGAGGAAATGTCTGCAACGCAGACAAAAGGGGGCGTCTACGCAGTAAAGGTGGCAACA
>CABQCC010000028.1 GCA_902462495.1 uncultured Eubacterium sp.
GTATCAAGGTCATCAAGACCGCCAACAACACGAACGGTTGTTACGCCCGACAACAAGCCCTGCATTGCATATGCGTGGCACATCTTGAGAACAAGAGCTTTTGACACGCTTGATGAGAGTGCAAATTTTGTGAGTTTTGTTGTGTTCATCGGCTTATTTTGTGGCTTACCGCCGGCAGGCAAATGAACATGCAAATTGATAAGTCCCGGCATCAAATATTTTCCGTCAAGATTGATAACCTCATCACTTGAAGATGTGGTAATATTGCCGATTTCTGTAATTTTTCCGTTTTCAACGGCAACATCGGTATTCGGCTGTGGCTTCATATCCTTTGTACCGTCAAGAAGTGTACAATTTTTAAATACATATCTCATAGCTTACCTCCGTTAATAAACTTCAATTTCTTTAATATTAAATTCGTTTCCTTTGATTAAATAAGTGTTTTCACTACCACAGTGAGGACAAATTTTTCCAAATTCAACAGTAGAATAATTACTTTGACAATCTTCGCAATAGGTCACAGCTTCAATCGGTTCAATTTTCAGCTCACAATCAATAAGAATATCGTGCTTTTTAATTGCCCATTTCCAGCAATCCATAAGATATTCGGGAATGACGCTTGAAACCTCGCCGATTTCAAGAGTTACAGAATGAATGTGCTCAACATCGTTTTCTTTTGCTACCCTCTCAACATCATCAATAACATAAAATACTACTCCGAGTTCGTGCATATTTTATCTCCCTTGGTTTTATTACTTTTATTTTACCTTTAAAGATATATAAAGTCAATCGAAATTTATATAGTTGTACAAAAAATTGCCTCCCCTTTAGTTTTAATAAAGAGGAGGCAACATTCAAGATAGATTTATTTAGTTTTGATAAGAAAAAGTGCTGTCGAATTCATTTAAGAAATTTATGAATATCTCAGAATACAATGCAGAAAGCTGAGAATCGGCAAGTTCTCTAATCATTACATAATCTTTTGCATTGATACAACCGTCCTTGTTGAGGTCAATGGCTACCATAGGTGCGTCGATTTGTGTATCTTCGGTTACGGCAACAGTCAGCGTTCTGTTGAATGTTTCGTTATCAAACAAAATGCTGTGCTCACCTTGTTTCACCAAACAACTAACCTTGCCGTCATCATCGGTTGTTCCGACAAATTCATCATCAACATACACCTTTACTCCGCTGAGAGCAACGCTTCCTGTATCAGATTCTTTGCTTTCAAGAACGGTAGTTTTGAACACGGCAGTATAATAATCAGCCGTTAATTTGACATTGTAAGTCGGGCTTGGATAACTTTCAAGTCCTCCGCAAACAGCCTTAAAGGTTAGGTTGTAATCGCCTGCTTTGGAAACAACAAATGTATCGCCGTCAATCTGTACCCAACCGTAACCTTTGTTATAATAGTAAACAGCATTACTGCAATTAGGCGAAGAAAGCGTGAATGTGACAAGTTGTGAAGTTTCGCCGCCAACAGTTCCTGACGGTGTAACATAAAGCACAGGCTTTTCGGCAACCGCAATATTATTAATATTAATAACCTCTGTTGTGGTGAGTCCGTTATTTGCAGTCATCACAACAACATATCTGCCGTTATCTGTCACTTCAAAATAATCGGATGCAGTTACATCCTTGCCGTTTACGCTGACGGATTTCAAGCCTGAACGGCCTGTGTTAACCTTGTAATAAACCTTATACGAAGAAGCATTACCCTTGTTTTCATCAAGAGTATATTCAAGGGTCGGAGCAACGGTATCAATCATAATGCGGTAGCTGTCGGAATAGTTACTTTCAACTCCTGCGCCGTTGACTGCCTTGAATATATACGAAGCGTCAACATCTTCATCAATAGTTATAACAGAGCCTTCCTCGGCAGGAATCCAGCTTTTGCCATTGTCCTTGCTGAAATAATAATGAACACCCGAAATTGCCTGATTGAGTATGCTCATACTGAACTTGACGGAGTCGGCAGTCCATCTGCCAAATGTACCCTCAAAGTCAACACGAACAACAGGCTCGGTCTTATCAATTTTTACAACAAAATCGTTTTCGGTCACCGTTTCATTATCGGCATATGACACGGCTTTGAATTTATAATTCCATTCGCCTTGTTCTTTTACAACAAGTGTGTCGCCGTCCATCTCGACCCAATCTGCACCGTTAAGACTGTAATAATATCTGAAAATGCCCGAAAATGAGGTTGATGAAAGTTTGATTGTGACATCTTTTGATGTCCAACTGTCGCTTTCATAATTTTCACCGTCGGCATCCGCCGTGACAACAATCTCTGTCGGAGGTTCAACATCAAGGATATATCCAACCGTCGATTTGCTGTCGGACACATTGCCTGCTTTGTCGATAGCTCTCGCTTCGGCATAGCCCTTAAAATCGCTGTCCTGCAACGGTTTGTTGCTGTCATCATAAACTGCCCAATCGTTGAGCTGTGTGCCGTTTTCGTCAATAAAACGATATTCAATTCTGTCAACACCTGCAACGCCCTCATCCTCGGCGCTGATTGTCAACTCGGTAGTTTTGTTGAAGAACATACCAAAGGTGATTTTGTTTATCAATCTTGCAAAATCGTTTGTATCTTTGTGAGCGATCGAAACTTCCGTAACAATAGGCTTTTGAGTATCAATATTGTTGACCGAAACGGTCTGTTCGCTTTCAAGCAAGCTGTTTGAAACAATTTTTACTGTATAATCACCGTTTTCAGCAACGGTAAATTCTGTTTGACTGTCAATTTCACTGCCGTTGAGATATACAGCCTTGACGCCTGAAGCACCAACATTCAAATCATTAATTTTTACAGAATAGGACTGATTTGTGATGTTTGTATTATCCTGAGCAAGGGTGAACGACGGAACAATCTTGTCGATTTTAACCGTATACGGCTGAGTGATATCACTTTCAATGCCTGCACTGTTAATCGCTTTGAATGTGTATACGCTGTCCGTATTTTCAGAAACAGTCAAAGAATCGCCGTCAATTTCATTCCATTCGCCACCGTCAACATTATAGTAATATTTTGTGCCGTTTAATTGATGGGTACTGCTCAAAGTGAACACAACATCATTGCCCGTCCACGAGCCGTCATAATCTGCCGTGTCAACCGAAACGACAGGTTTTCCGTAAATGATAATCGGAAATTCAGCTGTTGCCAAACGACCGTAATGATTATAAACAACCTTGACCGTTTGCTCCACATCAAATTTTGAATAATCAACAGCGGAGTCGTCAACCGTGTAGTCAAAAACTTCTTCACGAGGCGAGTTGCTGTAATTTGCATAAACCTTTAATCCGCTTAAATCAAGCTGTTTTACGCCCTCAACATAAGCATATTTCGGAGCAGTAATATCGATTGACTCAACGGCTTTTGAATTAACCTTAACAGGAAATACCGCACGGAACTGCTCGCCTGCTCTGACGAGAGTTACGAGTACATATTGTTCTCTGTCAATCAAAGTTGGGTCAAATCCGCTTATTTTATAATCATCAACATCAACGCTGATAATAGAATCGCCATAGCTTTCGGCATCGGGATAATAATTTGCCAATTCGTTGCGGTCGTATGTTGCGGAAACCTTTAAGCCGGTCAAATCAAGTTTCGTTTCGCCCTCGATATAATCATATTTTTCAGGTGCTGTTACAGCTATATTTTTTGGCTGAATTTCAACAACTTGAATTTGTTTTGAAGCCTCAACATAAGAACCGCTTAACGAAGTTGTGCCCTCTCTGCCAAAGACCCAAAGAGTTGTTGTGCCTGCCGATTTTCCGTATACCTTACCGTTTGAATCAACAGTAGCAAGGCTGTTTTCGGTATTGCCGGATGTACTGCTCCAGCTTGAATTCCACGGACGAGTTCCGTCATCAAATGTAAGTCCCCAATGAACATTTTTGACGCTGATTCTTGACGGAGAAAATATTGCAGAATACTCTCTCGGAAAGTCTTTGACAACAACATCATTACCCGAAATTGATGCACTTACAAGATTATTGACAGAAGCACCTCTGACATTAAAGGTCACAGAAGATGACACACCGCCGATAATCGCAGTAATTGTAACTGATTTTGAATTATAAATAGTGAGTCCGCCTGAATCAAGACCGAAGACCTTACCGTTTTCATCAACGGATGCAACAGACGGGTCGGAACTTTTCCAAACAACATTTTTGAGCAAATCTGGGTCATAATCTGCCGGCAAAATATTTGTGATATTAAGCTGACCTATCTTGCCCTCTTCAAGGAACGAGTCCCTACTGCCTATCAAAAAATTTGTAGTAAAGCCGTTGCCCTTTTCAACAGAAAAGCCTGTAATCGGAACACCCGAAGATACCGTTTTTTCGGCTTCAAGCGAAGTGTCATTATAAGTAACCTTAACATAAATTTTGATTATTCCGACTTTTCTTGCAACGAGATTTCCGTTTGCATCAATCGAAGCAAAGCCGTTATCGGCAGGAATGTCTGCCGTTGCAAGCACAAGTTTGCCCGACTGCGAATCATATAATCCCCATTGACGCACAACGCCTGTATTCGTGTTAAGTCTTACAGGGGTTACATCGGCAGTATACTTATTTGTTTCGTTAAGGGCGATGTTTTCATAACCGTTAATTTCAACGCTGTTGATTTTGTCGCCGATAATATTTCTGTTAATTTTTAGCGACGCCATTTTTGAAACGCCGTCAATTGTTGCAGTGATGGTTACAGTTTTTGATACCTGCAAGCCTTGGCCTGCATCAAGAGCGGTAACAACACCGTCTTGAGTAATGACAGCGGCTGACGTATCCGAACATTCCCATTTTACATCACCTGTGTATGCACCGGCAGGAGAAACATTTTCGATAGTGAGCTGTGAGGTTTCGCCCTCCTTTATATCAAGAGTTCCACCGATTGAAAAGTCGGTAACAGGAAGTTCTTCACGGGATACAACCTTGAACTCAACGGTATCTGTAACCGCAGAATAAAGAGCATTATCGGGATTTGCACGAATATAAACAGTACCCGGAGAAGTGAAAGTTACAAGACCGTCGGAAGTAATTGTTGCATGCTTCCTTGACTCGGTATCAAGAGCCTTGCCGACGCTCCATTTAACGCTTTGCTTAAGTCGAACGGGAGTTACCGCACCGTACATTTGCACCTGCTTGCCGACAGCAACATTTTTTGGAACGGTCTTTTTGTTTGTGATATGTACACCCGTAGGCCATATATTACCTGCCAAGCTTTGGTCAACCACAACCTCTGCCTTATCGGAAGCAAGAACCTTTCCGCTTTCGTTGACAAGTCGAGCCGTAATTGTGATTGTCATATTATTCAGCATTTTTTCAAGAGCTTCACCCATGGTTTGGTTAATGCCCTTTACAATCGCAACAACCAAGTCGGTATTGAGGTTACTGTCATTAAGGTCGATACCCGCCTTTGCAAAAGCCTTTTCAATAGCGTCTGCGGTTGCATTACCTATAAGCGGAGTTGGACGAACCTCATTATCAAGCCAATATTTGATGACGGCGGCCTTTGAATAATCATACGCAGTTACCTTGCCTGTTTCGTCAACATCCGCAAGCAAAGGCATATTACTTTCCCACTCAACAGTTGAGCCTGCCGGAAGTTCCGACTCCGAATGAGCGACCAACTGTGCAGAATCGTATTCGGTGATATGCAAAGTTTCTTTCAATTCCGCATCATTATAATAAATAGTGATGCTTTCTGCGGCATTAACCAGAGTACCGGGCAAGCCGACAGAGAAAATCAAAGAAAGTGATAATAATAGGCTGATAACTTTTTTCATAAAGGCTCCTCCATTCATTTTTGTAAACCGCAAAATGGATTATTGTAAATCTTATGCAAATTATATCACAATTTTGATTGTTTTACAACAAAAATATGCACCAAATACGACAGATAATAAAATTTATTAATCATAAGTATACCGAAAAACGATTAATATCTTAAGTTATTTTTATAATATTTTCTGATTTGTAAACATTTTTCTAAAAAGCAAAACACAAAAAAATCGCCTGAAAGCCCCTGAAGTAGAGAATTTCAAGCGATGATTATTTATTTAATTTACGATTTAATTGACCGTTGATTTGAACCAAACATAAGAACCGAAAACGCTCCATAAACAGTGCATTTCTTGTGACTCAACGACCATAATTAGACCATACTAACTATTATAAATAGTATTAATTTATATATTAAGCAATTCTATAGCTCTGTTTTTAACAAATTCGCCGAGGATTTTCACCCTTTTTGCCGACAAATGATAAGTTTTATCAGAAGTAAATTTAAAATTAAGAACCTTTCTTAATTGTGCTTTTTATCTGTCCGATATATATTCTTTTACTATAACATCAAATGAAACATTAAATGCAGATGTCCTTGTTTTGACATATTCAGAAAGATTTTTCAATTCATTATCAATAGCATATGGGAACAAGCCTAAACCATTATCAAAAATAGGTGCTAATGATATTGGCTTATTAGTTTTGCTGTCAACAAGCAAACCAACACTTCTATCTATTCAACTATTCAAAAATGACTATTTTTAATTTCTAAAATAAAGAAAATCCGAGAGCCTGGATTTACGTCCAAGCCCTCGAAAAAACCTTATTTTTCATGCATTTTCACACTTTTACTTGTGTACCTTAGTCAACAGAACTACGCTCTCCACATGGCTCGGTTCTCCAACGGATAACCTACTCAAAACCTACTGTACACGAGAATGGTATAACACCTATTTTCGCCTTAAAACGGGTATGTTGAACCGCTTTAAAACCTTGATATTGCCATATTCATCGAACATGACAATATACGGATTCTCTTATTTTTCTTGTTCATCTTTACATAATTCAGCCAGTCTATTAAGAGCAATAATGAACCAGCTCCTGTTGGGCATAGAAAGTATATCTGCTGCATCATATGCCCAATGATTGAAATATCTCCATCTGGAATATATAGCTGATCCAAGCAAAGAAATATCATTTACATTTTCAATGATGGTATCTAAGGCTTTTGCATCATATACAGCTCTTTCAAATTTTTCTTCAAAAGCATGGCCACAATCCATCTCAAATCCAAGTGCTGAACAATCATCTGCCAGGTAGTGATCAACCAACTCTATATAATCAATGTCTGGATCACGAAATTTCTCGTTCCACTTCACGGCAAAATTATAAACATCTTTTCTTTTCATTAAGTGCTCCCCCCTTCACTAATTATCATTATATCCATTCTTGATGGTATCAAAGCATCTTTTCCAATATTGCTCTCTTTCCAGAATCTTTATAGGATCATATGAAAGGCCAAAATATTCTAACAAGGTATATGTAAAATACTTCTCGAAATATTCCTCGCCTTTTAGCTCATAGAGTGCTATAAGATTCTTATTACCACCATGCTTTGAATCCAGATAATTACCCCATCTTTGAGCAACTCCTTCTTCTCCTGTGGCAGATCCGATATATAATTTTCCAGTATTGGTATCGGTCAAACAATATACTCCAGTTATCTTCTTTAATGCCTCATAATAGGTAGGTAATATTCTACCATTAAATATATCTGACAATCTATGAAATGGCAAGTGTACTCTATCATAGCCTTCAAATTTCTCACCACTATAAATACAAGGCAGGATTTCCTTCACAATAGTTTGGTCGAGGTACTTACGCAAATTAAATACATATCTTGAGAATGTATTTCCTTTTTTGCATTTGATAATCAGTCTTCCAAACAAAGGTGCATATTCTTCTAATACCTGAACATTCGCCCAGTCTTTAGCAGGCGTATCTATTATCTTTGCTACAGATATAAGCAGCCACTCATCCTCTTGCATTCTTGCAAAGCTGAAAACCCATTGTCCAGGATAGAAATTCCTCTGTTTCCCATACCATCCCCAGTAAGAGCAATCCTTACATGTTCCAGTTTCTTTCTCTTCGTCCGTATGCTTTAACCATCTATCAATAAAGGGCTGACCACCACTTCCGGCTTGCATATTAAATTCAATTTTACTATTATCAATCTCTTCTTCCGTCAGCTTTAAAATGTTGTTTAGTAACAACTCCATAAGCACACCTCATAAATATTGTATTTTTACCTATTTATTAAAGTTTTTATATTGTGGACAATTTTCGCATTTCATTTCACAATCTTGCATTTCAAAATATTGAGAATTTCTTTTAATGCCAACATAAGGTATATTCTTTTTGTTGCATATTTCAATGATCTTTTTTCGATTTTCTGGTTCCATTCGATTGCCAAGATAAACCTTTGTTATAGGAAAAAATTTTACATTGTAATTGCTACCACCTCCATGAAGAGGCAACAGTAATCTCCATTCATTTTGAAATGCCCAATCTATACTTTTCCTTAGCGCTCCGTTCAAATATATATCCCAAAGTGCATCCTCTGTGATATTTTTATCTATAAATGAAACCAATTTTGCAGTCATATCCGTACGAATTTTAGAATATATCATAGGAAATAAATTAAAATAAATATCTTTATATTCTTTTGATTCAGGCAGAACAGTATATTCTATACAAAAACCTTTATGACAATTTGCATACGAACCACCCCACATAAGTTGCGAATATGGTGTCGTAGCAAAGCAACTAATTCTAAATGTATTTTTCAATGATGACATGTAATCAGAATATTCTGATTGTATTGCATTTGCTACAGCCTTTGCAAAATCATGTGTTTTATTAAGTTCTATAATAACATATTTTAAAAATATTTGATTTGCAAGATTTTCAATTTCAGAACTTGGCTTTTTAATGAACACATTGTCAAGATTATTATTCGCCCGGTAATAATCATATAATTTTTTTGCTAAAACATTACCTATAGCCTCTAAAGGTTGATTTTCATTAACATTAAGACCACATCGTTTGCAATATTCAATTAATCGAAGATGCTCATATATAAAATAGTCAACATTTATATCAGAATCATACACATCATCAAACGCTGTTGGAGTCTGAAGAAAAACGGTATTTTCTTCTAATGCTTGGATTGAATAATTAGCAGTCTTCCCCGTATTCTTATCTACTGTTTCGAGATTAGGGTAATATCTATATAATCGTAATGGCATTATTTTCTTCGAGTATATAGAAAATTTTTCATAACCCATATTTTGTACTTCATCAAGTTTCATAATACTTCCGTTAACAATACAATATGATTTTAATAATTCCAGAGCAAAATCTTGAATACTAGTAATCAATGCGGAGATACCCATTTTTAACCTCACCAAACATCTAATCAACAAAATCAATCATTATTTTATCTAACACTAATTATATCATATAGTTACTAAATTGCATACACATTTTAATAATATAATTTAAAATGTGTAATTCTAAAGTAGCATAGTCCGATTTACAGGACACATATAAAAAACTGCACCAACTTTTGAGTCAAAAAAAGTGACCATTTTTGCAACACATATCTGACCATTATTAGGGTGATAAGTGATGATATTTTGCGATATTTTATGATAGTCTTGCAATTTTTATATGATCGGAATTTGGCATAAAAAAATCGCCTGAAAGCCCCTAAAACAGGGAGTTTCAAGCGATGATTTTTTATTTAATTTACGGTTTGATTAGCCGTTGATTTGCTTTGCAATTTCTTCTGCGAAGTTTTCTTCTCTCTTTTCGAGGCCGTCGCCCTTCATCATACGGATGAAGTTTGTTGCCTTGATTTCTGTGACAAGAGTCTTTGCAACGCTTTCAATGTAGCCTGCAACTGAACCCTGGAAGAGGTCTGAACGAACGAAGTCTTGCTCAAGAAGGCAAATTTCCTTGATTTGCTTCTGGAGTCTGCCCTTTACAAGGCCTGTGAAAATCTTGTTGTCAACGATTTCGTCCTTATGTGAAACTGCGATGCCTGCAAGAATTTCAAGAGCTTCCTTTGAAATGAAGTTTGTGAAGTTCTTTCTTTGCTTATTGTCAAGGCCATTGTAGATTGAAGCGTCCTCATCAGACCACTTCTTATCGTTGATAGCTTCGTCGATAAGTTTGCCGAGAATTGGAATAGGAAGTGAATCAGGCTTGTTGAGAGCACTGTCAACAGTGATTGAGTGCATCTTCTCTGATTCTTCGGCAGAGATGTCATCGCTACTCAAATACTCAGGATTCATAGCTGCGATTTGCATAGCAACATTCTTGCCCATAGCTACGAATTCAGGATCAGCAGCCTTTGATTCGTCAGCAACATCAAAGCCAACCATAACACCAACGCTACCGCCTGCATGGATGTATGTTGAAACGATACCGTCCATTCTTTCGAAACGGCGAACTTTCATATTTTCACCGATTGCAAGAACGAGGTCGTTAAGTGTTTCTGTAACAGTTCTGTCTGTGCCGTTGAACTTCTCTTCCTTAAGAGCTTCAACATCAGCAGGATTTGTTGCAAGGATTGTCTTTGCAACGCCTTCTACGAAAGACATAAACTTTTCATTCTTTGCAACGAAGTCTGTTTCTGAGTTAACTTCAAGAACAACACCCTTCTTTGCCTGAGCATCATAGTAAGGAAGAACAACGCCTTCAGCGGCAATTCTTGATGCCTTCTTCTGTGCAGCTGCAAGACCTCTTTCACGAAGGAAGTCGATAGCCTTATCCATATCGCCGTCAGCTTCAACGAGAGCCTTTTTGCACTCCATCATACCAACGCCGGTCTTCTCACGAAGAGCCTTTACATCTTGTGCTGTAAATGCCATAATAATATCCTCCAATATAATAAAGTAAAATTAAATTATAATTAATTATTCAGCTGCTTCTTCTGTTGCAGGAGCTTCTTCAGGAGCAACTGCATCAGCGCCGTCTCTACCCTCGATAACAGCGTTAGCCATAGCACCTGCAATAAGCTTTACTGCACGGATAGCGTCGTCGTTACCGGGAATTACATAGTCGATTTCATCAGGGTCGCAGTTTGTGTCAACGATAGCAACGATTGGAAGACCGAGCTTTGTTGCTTCTGATACAGCGATTCTTTCCTTGCGTGGGTCAACGATGAACATTGCATCAGGAATCTTCTTCATTTCTGTGATACCGCCGAGGTACTTCTCAAGCTTTTCGATTTCAAGTTCAAGACCTGCAACTTCTTTCTTTGGAAGAAGATCGAATGTGCCGTCCTCTTGCATCTTCTTGAGCTGAGCAAGACGAGCAACACGACCACGAATTGTCTTGAAGTTTGTGAGCATACCGCCAAGCCATCTTGCATTTACATATGGCATTGAGCAACGGATAGCCTCTTCCTTAACGCTCTCTTGAGCCTGCTTCTTTGTACCGACAAAGATGATGCTTCCGCCTTCTGCTGCGAGGTCACGAACGAACATATAAGCCTCGTCCAACTTCTTTACTGTCTTTTGAAGATCGATGATATAAATACCATTTCTTTCTGTGAAGATGTATTCAGCCATTTTAGGGTTCCATCTTCTTGTTTGGTGACCAAAGTGTACACCTGCTTCTAAAAGCTGTTTCATAGAAACTACATTTGCCATTTTCATTTCCTCCTTTAAGGTTAATCCTCCACAATGAAGTATGGCAAGAGCCGATTTTGTAACCTTTGGCTCAACCTCATTGTGTGCGAATTCGCTTTCTTTTTTACGAATGCGTTAGCATTATAACAAAAAGGGCTGAAAAAATCAACCCTTTTTTGCTATTTATATAATATATTTATTAACTTTATTTGCTGTTAATATCAAATTCAATACTGAAATCGGCATCGGGGATATTCAAGCTGACAAGTTCCGATGATTGATTGACAGTCAAAGTGAAATTGCCGACCGAAGTTTTGCCGTCAAAAACATAGGCGTTATCAACTTTTTTGCAATTTGAGGCAGTTGTGATTGCATTATAAAACAGCACGGCGGGATTATAGGCGGAAACCTTTGATTTGTCCGCCCTTGTGAGCATATCTCGCCTTGAAAAAACAACCTCTTTTCCGTTGCAGGAAATCGTCATTCCGCTTGCATTGGTCGAAGTCGGGGTTATGTACACGCTCTCGCCGTCAAACTTCACATTGGCGGAATAGGAATAATCACCCGTTTTGACCGTTGCTGTTTGAAAATATTTCGGCTTTAGTTCAACAGTACTTTTGACAGTTGAGCAACCGCATAAAAGCAGAAACACAAGGCACATCGAAAATGATATTAATTTTTTCATAAAATCAACCCGAATATCAAAATTCGGACATTAAAGCACCGAGTCGGTCTATCATATCAAAAACGGTTATCCCTCTTTGACTGATGGCCTTTGAGGCATTATCACCTGACAAGCCGTGAATAAACACGCCTGCCTTTGTTGCGTCATACGGATTTATTCCTTGCGCAACAAACGAGCCGATAATACCGCTGAGCATATCACCCGTTCCGCCCATAGCCATTGCAGGATTGCCGCTCATATTAACAAACACCGTTTCTCCGTCCGTAACTACGGTATTTGCACCCTTTAATGCAATCAACACACCGTGATTCTTTGCAAAATTCTTTGCAATTTCAACACGATTTGACTGCACCTCCTCCACCGATTTTGACACGAGTCTTGACATCTCACCGGGATGTGGCGTAAGAACAACAGGTACTTTAACATCCTTTAATATATCTATGCTCGAAGTTATGCAATTTATACCGTCGGCATCAAGAATAACCGGCACTTTTGAATTTTTCAGCACAAATTCGGTGATTTTTCTTGTATCATCACTTACACCCATTCCGCAACCGAGAACAATCGCACTTGCCCACTTCATATCATTTGATATTTCATCAAGGGCTTTTTCGCTGTACAATCCGTTTGACTCCTCAACGGGATTGAAAATCGGTTGAACAAGATGCGATGCAACAATAGGATAAGCGGATTTCGGAACGGTCAATTTTACAAGACCGACTCCGCTTCTTATTGCAGATTCACAACAAATAACGCCTGCTCCCGGCATTTTGTACGAACCGCAAAGGCAAAGGAGATGACCGTTTGAGCCTTTGTTTGAATTATATTCAAGCGGTGGAATAAGTTTTTTCACATCATCAATCATTATTGCGGTTGCGTAGTCATCAGCATAGCAATCATCGGGAATACCGATATTAACGACCTTTATTTCTCCGCAAAGAGCATTTGAAGGCGGAAGAACATGACAGAACTTTAAAGTTGAAATTGCAACAGTGATATCTGCTTTGACAGCATTTTTGCAAGCCGAACCGTCGGTTGCATTTGTACCGCTCGGAGTATCGACAGAAATAACAATAGCTGAACTATTACCAACCGTTTCGAACACCTTATCAAACGGACTGCGAGCCTCACCGTGAAAACCTATGCCGAAAATGCAGTCAACGATATAATCGGCTGAAAGAACGCTGTCATTAAAGAATCCCACAGGAACTCCCGACATTACAGCCTCGTTATAATATTTGAGAGGCTCAGCAATTTCAGGTTCTTTATCGCAAAGAACGATTTTTGCATTTGCACCGTAGGCATAAAGAAGCCTTGCAATAACAAAGCCGTCGCCTGCATTTTTGCCGTTTCCGCACAAGACGGCAACCGAACTGTTAACAAGGCTGTCGCCGTATTTTTCAATAATACTTTCGGCACAGGCAGTACCTGCTTTGAGCATTAATTCGGCTTCGGTTGAATAATATTTAAAGCAGTCGGTTTCAACCGCTCTGATTTCATCAGCTGTTAATATGTACATATTTTCACAACCTCTCATTTTGTTACATTTTTATAGTATCACAAAGAGATAATTATGACAAGTTTGTTATTGAAATAGGAGTAAAAATTTGGTATAGTATTACTATAAATTACTAAAGGGGAAATAGAAATGAACACTTTTTTACTCGCCGCTGTCACACTTGGCGAAAGAGTTGACAGCATCTTTTACAACTTTGACCTATGGGTATTCAGCTTCTTTGGTCATATGCAATGCGGATTTTTGACCGCCGTTGCAAAGATTTTCACCTCATTCGGTGACGAAATGTTTGTAATTCCTATGGCAGCGTTTGGCTTGGTGCTTTGTCTGTTTAAGAAAACAAGAAAATACGGCGCAGCTTTGATTTTCTCGATTGTTATAGGAACACTCATAACAAATGTTATTGTTAAGCCGATGTTCTTGAGAATCAGACCGTACAACACACTTCAAGGTGTTGCAGAGTATTTTGCTTGGTACAAGGGTGCAGGAATGCTCAGCGAAAGCGACTATTCGTTCCCATCGGGTCACACAACCGCTGCATTTGAAATTGCAACGTCAATGTGCCTTTGCTTCAAAAAAGACAACAAAAAATTCTACTGGGTATTTCCTGTTATCGCACTTTGCACAATGGGTAGCCGTGTATATTTGATGGTTCACTATGCAAGTGATGTTTTGGCAGGATTTATCGTTGGTACATTTGCAGGTTGCATGGGTTATTTGCTTGCAACTCTGGCTTGCAAACTTGTTGAAAAGAGCAAGTTCCTTGATAAAATCGATGTTACACCGTTGTTCAAGAAAGTCAATCCAAAAGTTGCACCTGTTGCAATCGTTGCAGTTGTTGTCGGCATTTTCTGTTTGAGCTACATCCCGGCAATGACAGAGGGCGGCGAAAGCGCTCACAGATGTGCATATGTCGGTGAATACGATTGTATGAACGAAGCGAAAGTTGATGACAAAGATTATCCACCGATTGACGGCAAGGAATACTGCAAAATCCATTGGAAGCAATTAAGCGGAGTAAAAGAATAAAATAATATTAAAAAACATATCCACAGAATAAGACGAGAGGCTAAATGCTTCTCGTCTTTATTTATTCGCTCTTTATTCTTTTGAGTGCATTCTTTTCAAGGCGTGACACCTGCGCTTGAGAAATTCCGATTTCCTCTGCAGTTTCCATTTGTGTTTTGCCCTGCATAAAACGCATATACAAAATGCGGTGTTCCCTGTCGTCAAGATTGTTGAGCCTATCCCTCATTAAGATTTCATCCACCCAATCGGCATCGGTGCTGTTATCTCCGATTTGGTCCATAACGAATATCGTGTCTCCGCCGTCATTATAAACAGGCTCATAGAGGCTCACAGGGTCAACAATGGCCTCGAGTGCAATCACAACATCAGCCTTTTTCATATTAAGTTCTTTGGCAATTTCATCAACAGTCGGTTCTTTGTTATATTTATTTGTAAGCATTTCCTTGACCTGCATTGCCTTATATGCCGTGTCACGAAGTGAACGACTTACTCGAATAGGGTTATTGTCACGCAAAAAGCGGCGTATTTCCCCGATTATCATAGGTACTGCATAGGTCGAGAATCTTACATTAAGGTCGGTATTGAAATTATCAATTGCTTTAATCAAACCAATAACTCCGACCTGAAACAAATCATCCATTCCCTCGCCTCTGTTTGCAAAGCGTTGAACGACTGAAAGGACAAGACGCAGATTGCCGTTAATAAGTTCGTCCCTTGCTTTTTGGTCACCCGACTGAGCTTTTTTGAGAAGTTCGATTTTTTCAGGTTCTTTTAAAAGTTTCAGCTCATTTGTATTTATTCCGCATATTTCTACCTTGTTATAATACTGCACATAATCATCCTTTAGTTTTTATGTACAAGAATATTATTAACGCAAGGCAGCATTTTTATCCTTTAATTTATCTTTTTACCATAAAATTGTTTTTTTAGTTTTTAAATCTTCAATAAAAACTTGTTCGTCAATTATTTCATTATAATCAATATCATTTTGATCTTCTTCAAATCCAAAATAATCAAATCTTTCACCGTCGTCAATCCTTTTTGTCGGCAAATCATAATTTACAAAACAAACATTTACCGGATTTGACCCCGGATGAAAATAATATTTCCCAAATTCGGATTCTATTTTTTCTGTGATTGCTTCCCTTTCTTTTAATAATGACGATAAATCTTCAAAATCGGAGCGTAAATATATCGAAATAATTCCGTTATAATCAGCAAATATTTCTTGAATAAGTTTCTCAATATTTTCACTTGTCCATTTTGTATTGTCTTTCTTCAGAATATTTGTAAGCACATCATATTCGTAATAGCTTGAACTATACGGAGTGTGTAAAACAAGTACATCCGTAATATCGGAATCACCTGTAACATTTATTAAGTACTCTTTCATATATCGGTTAATTTCTTCCAATTGGTAATCGTCATAAAATTCGCCCTTGTTATATATAACAGAAAAATCTTTTTCTGTATCCTTAAAATTAACGGCAAACGGAACAAATTCACCGGGTCTGTATAATAGAGGCCAATCGAAGAAATCGGAATCGTCTTTATAGTAGGGTAGCTTAATGCTGATAATTTTAAAATCCTTATTGTATTTCTTTTCAACATATGCGGTTGCATTATGTATTAAACAAACTAAAGCTATCAAAGAACATACAGTTATACACAGCAAAGCCATAAGTATAATTTTTTGTATCTTTTTTCTGTTGTGCTGTTTCATATTTTTCTCCTTTTTACAGTCAAATGTTTATTGAAATATTTTTTCTCGTCCTATTATTTTTTATATCGGATAATCTTTGTTTACTAACAATAAAAATGCCGAGGTAAAAAAGCCTATTGTAACAGGGTTAATTATTTGAAAAAGGTAATCTATAACAATAATTGTTTTGTTATATTTATTTTTGCACAGCAGAATAGAATTGATTATTATAAACGCTATCGGAAACAAGAACAAATAAACATCAAGAATACTTGAAACTGAAAACGAAATCGTTAACATACTTGTAAAAGTGGAAATTATATTGTCGTCAAGCAGCAACGATATGTCGGCACGCTCTATTAAATATATAATTATCGACAACAAATAAAAGGCCAAAAATATAACAGATATAGAAAATGCAATTTTCTTTTGTATATTAAAAGAGTTAATATAGTCTTTAACGCTGTATTGACCGTTTTTCAAATAAATCACCTCTTATATTA
>CABQCC010000029.1 GCA_902462495.1 uncultured Eubacterium sp.
TGTTTTGAATGTTTAATAATTTACACGAAGAATGTGGTGTTTTTGGCATATTCGAGCCGAAAACTTCTTATGTTGCACAATCGGTTTACTTGGCACTTTATGCGCTTCAGCACAGAGGTCAGGAAAGCTGTGGCATAGCCGTCAACGATGACGGAGTGTTTACTCATCACAAAGGCAACGGACTTGTGCCCGATGTTTTCACACAAGACAAACTCGAGCATTTGGGTATGGGAAACATCGCCATTGGTCATGTTCGATATTCAACAACAGGCGGAAAGAACATCAACAATGTTCAGCCACTTGTTATTCGCCACATCAAGGGCAATCTTGCGCTTGCACACAACGGAAACCTTGTTAACGCTATGGAAATCCGCAAGAACTTTGAGCTCAACGGCGGTATCTTCCACGGAACAAGCGACACGGAATCCATAGCTTACGAAATCGTTTCGAATCGACTTTCGTGCAAGAGCACGGAAGAAGCCATAAAAAAAGCTATGCCAAACCTAAAAGGTGCATATTCATGCGTTGTTATGACCGCCACAAAGCTGATTGCTTTTCGTGACCCAAACGGTTTCAGACCGCTTTGTTTCGGCAAAACTGCCGACGGTGCAATTTGTGTGAGCAGCGAAAGTTGTGCGCTTGATACTGTCGGCGCAAAAATAATCCGTGATGTGCTCCCCGGCGAAATAATCACGATTGATTCAAACGGTATTCATTCCGACAAAACGCATTGCAAAAACAACGGAAATCTTTGCGTATTTGAATACATCTATTTTGCAAGACCGGACAGCATAATTGACGGTGCATCGGTTGAGCACGCAAGAATGAAGGCAGGTGCATTTCTTGCAAAAGAAAGCCCTGTTGACGCAGATATTGTCATCGGTGTTCCCGACAGCGGACTTGATGCGGCACTTGGCTATGCCAACGAAAGCGGAATACCTTACGGCATAGGCTTTATCAAAAACAGATACATAGGCAGAAGTTTCATTCAGCCAAATCAATCACAGCGTGAGAATGCAGTCAGAATCAAGCTGAATGTCATCAAAGAGAACATCGAGGGCAAGCGTGTTATTATGATTGACGACTCAATCGTTCGTGGAACGACCTGCGCAAGAATTGTAAATCTGCTCCGTGAAGCAGGGGCAAAAGAGGTGCATATGCGTGTGTCATCTCCTCCGTTCAAGCACCCGTGTTATTTTGGAACAGATGTTGACAGCCAAGAAAACCTCATTGCGTGCAAATACAATTCGGTTGAAGAAATCGCAAAGGTCATCGGCGTTGACAGCCTTGCGTATTTGTCTGTGGAATCAACGCATAAATTAGCCGAAAGCGCAAGCACACATTGTTGTGACGGTTGCTTTACGGGCAAATATCCGATTGAAGTGCCAAAAGAACAGCCAAAGGACAAATTTGAAGAAAAAATCAGCAAAACCTCAAGCTACTACCAAGTGCTTGATTAAAACAGTAAAAAGCTGTAAGTTCAATATGAACTTACAGCTTTTTTAAACCCCACCGTAAACACTTCGTGTTGCCTCAAGTGGAGGCAAATGTAATTATCTTTTAGCGTGTTTCAGGAGCTTTATCGACAGTATGACGGAGGCAGTTCGAACGATCCTCCTCCGTTTAGTTGTTATTCTTTTTGTTGTTCTTTCAAAGCCAATGCTTTAAATTTTTTCTGCTTCTTTAGATATATGATTGCGAGAGGAATGTCTGCAAGCAACCACGCCGCCGGAGCCGCATAGCACACAGCATTAAAGCCAATGAGCGGAGTGAAGATGAGCGCTATTGATATTCTGCCTATCAATTCTCCTGCGCCTGCAACCGCATTTGCATATGTAAAGCCAAGACCCTGGAGTGTGTTCCTCAAAACGAACAGCACGGCTACAAGGCTGAAGCACTCTGCTGTTGCAAGGAGGTATTTTTTAGCCGCAAACAAAATTTCTGCGTTTGGCTCTGCCATAAACAATCTTACAATCGGCATACCGACAACGAGCATTGCAACGCTCAAAACAACGGAAAGCAATATATCGAGAATGAATATTTTTTTGACTGATTTTATGATTCTGTCGTAATTCTTAGCACCGTAGTTTTGACCCACGAAAGTTTGCGTGCCAACGCTCAAACCGCTCAACGGAATGTTTGCAAGATTCTCTACCCTGCCTGCTGCGGTGAAGCCTGCAATCGTTGCCGTGCCGAATGAATTTACCGCACTTTGAAGAATCATTGAACCTATGGAAGTGACGGTGAACTGCAAAGAAACAGGTATTCCCAATTTCAACTGTATCAAAGCGGTTTTCTTGTCAAACTTGAGATTTTCTTTTGAAACCTCAACACTTTTGTTATGCCTCAAAATATAATTGCCCGTGAGAACTGCCGCCACGATGTGCGAAATAAGAGTTGCAAGAGCAGCGCCCTCAACGCTCCAATGAAACCCGACAATGAACAGCATATCCAGAACAAAATTCACAAAAATGCTCACTATAAAATAGTACAGCGGTTTTTTACTTTCTCCGACCGCCCTCGAAATTGCGGTGAAATTGTTTGAAAGCATCTGAAACGGAATTGCAAAATAGAGAATATTTACATAAGATGACGAAAGTCCGAGAATTTCATCCGGTGTTCCGATAAGTTTTAACAGCGGAGTTGAAATGATGTGTGCAATCACAACAAGCAGAATTCCGAGCAAAAACGACACCGTAATACTGCTTCCGGCAAACCTGTTGATTTTGTTTTGGTCCTTTGCGCCAAAAGCCTGTGCCACAGGTATAGTAAATCCGCTTGTAAGACCAAGCGCCGCACCGACAATAAATGAGTTTATTGAAGCAACTCCACCAACGGCGGCAAGAGCATCCGTGCTCACATATCGTCCGACAAGAATGTTGTCAACCAAAGTGTAATTGTACTGCAAAAGCGACGAAGCCATAATCGGTAAAGAAAACCTGACTATACTTTTTATAGGGTCACCCGTTAGCATTGAATTCTGTTTCATCTCATGTTCATCCCGCAAAATGTTTTTTTCATTATATATCCAAATCGTTCGATTTTTCAATACCTTAAAAGAATTTTTTATGAAAATATTTTGATTTGTACTATAATATATTTGCAATAATATTGCACTGCCCGTTTACAACCGACAATTAGTGAGAAATTCTATGAAAGAAAATACCGCTTGGGAATTTGAATTATCCCAAGCGGTTTTATAATTCGTGAATATTAAATTTTTTCCAAAATTCTTCTGCGCACTCTATTTTAATTGATCTGCAACCTGCATTTTCTGCCGTTTTTATATCCGCATCAGAATCGCCTATCATATATGATTTTGAAAGGTCAATATTAAATTCGTCTGCTGCCTTTAAAAGCATTCCCGGTTTAGGTTTTCGACAATTGCAATCTATTTTTAATTCTGTTACTTCGCCTTCAAAACCTTTATCAGGGTGATGCGGACAATAATATATCGCATCAACATACGCACCCTTTTCACCTAAAAGAGTTTCCATTTTTTTATGTATTTCCTCAAGTTCCTTGAAAGTAACTTCTCCACGAGCTATAACAGGCTGATTCGTTATAACAATCGCCAAAAAATCCGATTTGTTAATATCTTTAATCGCTTCTGCCACATTATCAATCAATTCGAAATCATTTATGTCAGACAAAAATCCTACATATTTATTTATAGTGCCGTCACGATCCAAAAAAATTGCCTTTTGTTTATTTTTAATATTCTTTTTTTCAACCTTGCCACTTTTAACATCTTCTGTAACAGCAATCAATCTGTCAGGAGTGCCCATATCTTTCACATATTCGCTTGACAAATAAGCAAAGACTTTTTTGGTTTTTAACGCAGGTATTATTAAATCTTTGTCAAAATTTTTGACCTCGTCACCATTATTGCTTAAGCGGTCAAACACTTTTGGATTTAAAATATGAATACCTGCATTTACGCAATTCTTATAATATTTTGGTCTATTTTTTCCCTTGAACAAATTACATACAACATTATTTTTATCATAGCAAATCAAAGTACTGTCATACGGATGAGTATTTGGATGTGCAAACAATGTAATAAGGGCATCATTTTTGGTGTGATACTCAATCATTTTGTTCAAATCAACATCAAAAATAATATCTCCGTTCAGAACTAAAAAATCATCTGCAAACTCATTTTTCAGTTTAAAAAGAGCACCCGCACTTCCAAGCGGCTCATCTTCTTCAAAATATTTTATATTTACTCCAAAAGACTCGCCATTTCCAAAATATTCCATTATCTGCTCTTTTAGATATGATACGGTAAAAATTAAGTCGCATATTCCGTATTTTTTTAGCTGAAGTATTGTTCTTTCAAGTACAGGAACACCGTCAACCTTTATCATAGGTTTGGGAACATTAGCCGAGGCACTGCGAATTCTTGTGCCAAAGCCTCCTGCCGAAATTAAAGCTTTCATAGAACACCTCTTTACTTAATCGTGGTTTTTCCATGATTCGTGACGAAAATGAATTACTTGTGCACCGTCATTTTCAAACTCAAAAGGAACAAGCATATAATCCTTCATTCCGCTCAAAAATTTTTCGTGATTTTCAGAAGGGACATAAAACAACATAAAGCCTCCGCCGCCGGCACCTAAAAGTTTTCCGCCGAGTGCTCCGCTTTCCATTCCTTGTTTATAAATATAATTAATTGAATTGGTTGAAACTGCTTTGCCTGTTTGTGTTTTAAGTTTCCATGTCACATCAAGAAGCCTTCCAAAATCATCAAGATTCTTTTCTTTATCCGTCAGAATAACCTCGGCTTTATCTACCAACGAATACATTTTGTCAAGAACTGCGATTCTGTCACTCTTACTTGTTTCTTGATTTGCTTTTTGAATATCTGAAGAAAATCGTGTAAATCCCGTAAACACCATAAAAAGATTACTGTTAAGTTCTTTTTTTCTTTCAACAGGAATAATCATAGGTTTAACGGTGAATTTATCATCCTTAAAATCAATTCGATTAAATCCGCCATACGCAGCGGCAATTTGATCCTGCCAACCGCCTTTTTCGTCACAGAGTACCCTTTCAAGATAAATAGCCTCTTTGGCAAGCTGTTCTTTGTCAACATATTGACCTTTCAGAGTATGAAACGCAAGAAGCATTCCGACTGCAAATGAGCTTGATGTTCCAAGTCCTGTCTTTGCGGGCAAATCTGCCTCATACGAAAGTCTGATTTCTTTCATATCAAGCATTTTCATTGCTTCTCTTACAGCAGGATGAACAATCTCGTCTAAATCGTCACTTACTCGCTCTATTTTTGAATACACAATTTCGTTTGTATATTCAAAGAATTTTGGCAAATGTCTAACAATAACATAATTATATTTGTCAAAAGTCGTTGAAATTACAGCGCCTTGTTTTTCTTTAAAATACTCTTCCATATCCGTTCCGCCACCAAAAAACGACATACGAAACGGTGTTTTTGTGATTATCATTTTAAATTCTCCGTTTTTTCATACAGATAATATTGTTTATAACATTTATCAAATTTTTCCTCAAACACCACATCCCAATTAGGTATCTGTGTTTCTTTCACTAAAGTATATCCGTCAAAATCATTTTGCTGAATGGTCAAAAGGAAATCTGCTTCTTTGTTCTCAATTACTTGTTGGCGCTCATCTGCCACCTCTTCAGCATTAATATTATAATTTGTAAAATATCGTGTAAACGGCATAGTATCTGAATAAATATAGAATCCGCCATTTTCTGCCTGATAATAATATAATTTTGGATTATCAACAGAATTAACTATTTCAGCTATCTCAAACTGCTTGTATTCATTCTTATCATACTTAAATGTTTCAATTTGACTACTGTTTATAACAAACATAGAAGCAATTACAACTGTCAAAATCGGTAGTGAAAATTTAACCTTATTATTTAATGATTTAGTAACAAAGAAAATCAAAAAGGCAAACAAATCTAAAAAATAATATGACCACCAAGTAGATGAATACACTATATAAATGAAGAACAGAAAAAATGTTATTAAATAAAACACATCTTCTTTTTTTCTTTCTTTATTTCTTATATTAATAATATTTGGAAGCATACATAGTATAACAGGCATAACCGTCAACATCTTTATAGCGAATGTATTATAATTATGAACTGAGCCTACTGCTGTATAATACTTGAAAATAACAATATAAAAATACACATAGAATAAATCGTACAGTCCGCCTTTAACAGCAAAATAAATCAACAGCGGAACTGTCACACATGCAAAGCCAAGAATATAATAAAGGATGGTTTTCCATATATTCCACTTGTTTTTTATGTAATAAACCAACATATATACGACTAATATGACATCAAAAAAGCATAAATTATACTTTGTCCATAACCTTATAGCACAAAAAGCACCAATCAACAATACATCAAACGGTTTAAATGTTCTGTTGCTCTGTATATTTTTCACCATAAAATATACAGACCAAATAAAGGTTGACAACAACAATTCTTCGCTTGAACCCGTTGATGAAAATGCACTTGCCAACGAAATTACAAAAATTGAAATTACAGTTGCCAAGAGATTATATTTTTCACCAAACAATTTGCTTGTTTTGTAAACACCTATACTGTAAATAAAAAACAGTACAAGTTCTGTAATATACAAACCCTCGAACCTTTTAAAACAAGGCAACGCCGCAAATAAATATGCAAATATTTGCAAAGGTCCTTTATGCTCATAAATATCCTTATATGGTACCAAACCCGACAGCACTTGCTTTGCCTGAATAAGCCAAGTGTTGGCATCGGGTAAATCACAAATAGGATAAATAGGTGATGATTTGCAAAACAAAGTTACACACATTATTGAAATCGCCGCTATAATACAATACGACGTGATTTCTTTATTAAAACGCTTTTCTTTTATCATATAGTTACCCAATTAATGAAGAATTCTTATAATTCTGAAAATATTTTTTATGTAGCACCAAATATACAACATCAGTCTTCTTGTTGATGTTCCGTTGAGTCTTTGTTCAAAAACAATTGGTGTTTCTCCAATTTTAATATTGCGATTATTCGCTTTCATTCGAGCCAAAATTTCTTGTTGCATCTCAAAATTTTCAGAAGCAATCTTTATTGCCTTTAACTGCTTTGCGTCATACAAACGATATCCACCGGAAATATCTTTTGTTTTCAATCCCAAAATGCTTCTCATAACAGAATTTAAAATATGCGACATAATTTGTGACGACAATTTATCATTTGTTACACCGCCCGGAACATATCTTGAACCGATTACTATATCACAATCATTATTAATAAAGTTATTATACATATCGGGAATATATTTTGGATTGTGAGAGCAATCTGCATCCAAAATAAAGAACAAATCTTTGTCACAAAGTTTGATTGCATAACGCATAGCATCAGCCTGACCAAAGCCCGGTTGAACAAAGTAATTTACATTCAAATCTTTGCAAAGTTGCTTTGTGTTATCGGTTGTTTTTCTGGCATCAACAACATTAATTGAGTAATCAACACCTGAAAGTCGTGTGCTGAACTCCTCATTAATTTGCGGAATCAACACCTTTAAATTGTCTTCTTCATTATAGGTCAAAAGGCAGACCCATACACTTTTTTTATTCTCCATAAAACTCCTTTTCCAGCATCAAACAAATGCAATGATAAATCGGCAAATGATGCTCCTGTATCATATATGTTCTTGTTTGAGATGAACGAACTGTTACATCTGCAAGTTCACTCAAATTTGAATCTTTTGCTCCTGTTAAGCCTATTACCTTCATTCCGAGAGCCTTAGCGGTAACCGAAGCATATAGAATATTTTTTGAATTGCCTGAGGTTGATATTCCGAGAAACACATCATTTTTGTTCCCATAACCATTAACCTGTTGTGCAAATCCCAAAAGCGGTTCACAATCATTCAAATATGCAGACGAAAGTGACGGATGGCCGTCAAGTGCAATAGCAGGCAATGCCCCTTGCAAATTCTCGGCAAGCACTGTGCCCATTTCAGAATCTATCTGTTTTAATTTACTTTGCAATTTAGGAGAAAGATGACGAGCATTTTCAAATCCTTTCATCAATTCGCCTACAATATGCTCGGAATCAGAAGCAGAACCTCCGTTTCCTGCAACCAAAAGCTTGCCGCCATTTGAAAAACAGGTTTTTAATATTTCAAATGCTTTCAAAATGTTTTCTCTTTGAGATTCCAGCTCAGGGTATCTTTCAATTAATATATCCAAATCATTCATATTGTATAATCCCCTCAAAAATATTAAAAGTATGTTATACAACTCTATTATACATTTATATAGCCTTTTTGTCAATAATGCACATAAATTTTGTTTTTCAAGCATTTAAAGGCAAACACTTTTCACAAAAATAAACAATTTTATATACATTAATATAAAACAAAAAGGATGGCCGAAGCCATCCTTTTATTATTGATATTGCATTATGCGATGATTAGTCGTTCATTTCAGCGATTGCTGCCTGAGCTGCTGCAAGGCGAGCGATAGGCACACGGAATGGTGAGCATGAAACATAGTCAAGACCAATCTTGTGGCAGAATTCAACTGATGTTGGGTCACCGCCGTGCTCACCGCAGATACCGCAGTGGAGTGATGGGCGGGTAGCCTTACCGTTCTTAACTGCCATTTCCATAAGCTGGCCAACACCTGTTGTGTCGAGTCTTGCGAATGGGTCGCTTTCAAAGATCTTCTTGTCATAGTAAGCGTTGAGGAACTTACCTGCGTCATCACGGCTGAAACCGTATGTCATCTGAGTAAGGTCGTTTGTACCGAAGCAGAAGAACTCAGCTTCCTTAGCGATGTCAGCTGCTGTAAGAGCTGCACGAGGAATCTCGATCATTGTACCAACTTCGTACTTCATTTCTACGCCTGCTGCTGCGATTTCTGCATCTGCAGTTGCAACAACGATATCCTTAACATACTTGAGTTCCTTAGCGTCACAAGCAAGAGGAATCATAATTTCAGGAGCTACTGTCCAATCAGGATGAGCCTTCTGAACATTGATAGCTGCACGGATAACAGCCTTTGTTTGCATCTTTGCAATTTCAGGATATGTAACTGCAAGACGGAGACCACGGTGACCCATCATTGGGTTGAACTCGTGAAGAGATGAGATGATAGCCTTGATGTCTTCTACAGACTTACCCTGAGCCTTTGCAAGCTTCTCGATGTCAGCTTCTTCAGTTGGAACGAACTCGTGAAGAGGTGGGTCCAAGAATCTGATTGTTACAGGACAACCCTCAAGTGCTTCATAAAGAGCCTCGAAGTCGCCTTGCTGATAAGGGAGAATCTTCTCAAGAGCAGCTTCTCTTTCTTCTACTGTGTCTGAGCAAATCATTTCTCTGAATGCAGCAATTCTGTCTTCTTCAAAGAACATATGCTCTGTACGGCAAAGACCGATACCTTCTGCGCCAAGCTCTCTTGCCTTCTTAGCGTCAGCAGGAGTATCAGCGTTTGTGCGAACCTTAAGCTTTCTGAATTCGTCAGCCCAAGCCATAATTCTGCCGAATTCGCCTGCGATTTGAGCATCGGCTGTTTCGATAATACCGTCATAGATATTACCTGTTGAGCCGTCGATTGAAATATAATCACCTTCGTGGAATTCCTTGCCACCAAGTGTGAACTTCTTGTTTTCTTCATCCATGTTGATGTCGCCGCAGCCTGATACACAGCAAGTACCCATACCACGAGCAACAACGGCAGCGTGAGAAGTCATACCGCCACGAACTGTGAGGATACCCTGAGCAGCCTTCATACCTGTGATGTCTTCAGGTGAAGTCTCAAGACGAACAAGGATAACCTTTTCGCCTCTTTCGTTCCAAACTTCTGCGTCTTCAGCTGTGAATACAACCTTACCGCAAGCAGCACCTGGAGAAGCGCCGAGACCCTTACCCATTGGAGTAGCAGCCTTGAGAGCAGCAGCGTCAAACTGTGGGTGGAGAAGTGTGTCGAGGTTACGAGGGTCAATCATAGCAACTGCTTCTGCAGGAGTCTTGTGACCTTCATCAACGAGATCGCAAGCGATCTTAAGAGCAGCAGGAGCTGTTCTCTTACCGTTACGGCACTGAAGCATATAGAGCTTCTTGTTTTCTACTGTGAATTCCATATCCTGCATATCGTGGTAGTGATTTTCAAGAGTTTCACATACATCGAGGAACTGAGCGTATGCTTCAGGGAATTCTTGTTCCATCTGAGCGATTGGCATTGGTGTACGAACACCTGCTACTACGTCCTCGCCCTGTGCATTGATAAGGAATTCACCCATCAACTTATTTTCACCGGTTGCAGGGTCACGAGTGAAGGCAACACCTGTACCTGATTGATTATTAAGGTTACCGAATACCATAGGCATTACGTTAACAGCAGTACCCCATGAATATGGAATATCGTTATCTCTACGATAAACATTTGCACGAGGGTTGTCCCATGAACGGAATACAGCTTCGATAGCAAGCTTGAGCTGCTCAACAGGGTCTGATGGGAAGTCTGAACCGAGTTGCTTCTTGTACTCAGCCTTGAACTGTGTTGCAAGTTCCTTGAGGTCAGCAGCAGTAAGTTCTACGTCGTACTGAACGCCTTTTTCTTCCTTCATCTTGTCGATAAGTTGCTCAAAATACTTCTTACCAACTTCCATAACTACATCAGAGAACATCTGGATGAATCTTCTGTATGAGTCATATACGAAACGCTCGAAAGCAGGGTCATCGTTGCCTGCGATCATTGTTGCAACTACTTCGTCGTTAAGACCAAGGTTGAGGATAGTATCCATCATACCAGGCATTGATGCTCTTGCACCTGAACGAACAGAAACGAGGAGAGGATTTTGCTTATCACCGAACTTCTTGCCGTTGATTTCTTCCATCTTCTTAACGCCGTCCATAACCTGAGTCATGATTTCGTCATTGATTTTACGACCATCTTCGTAATACTGTGTACAAGCCTCTGTTGTAACAGTGAAGCCCTGTGGTACAGGAAGACCGATCTTGGTCATCTCTGCAAGGTTTGCGCCCTTACCACCAAGCAAATTACGCATGGTCATGTCGCCTTCTTCAAACATGTATACCCATTTGTTTGACATTTGAGTTACCTCCTAAAATATTAAATACATTGTTGTTTATTCTGCGGAAAATACGACAACGCAGAATAATCCGATAAAAGTATAACATAGAACAACCGCAATTTCAAACATTTTTTTGAATATTTAAGGAATAATTATAAATATACTATAAAACGGTTGAAAATTCGGTGGAAAAGGTGCATAATATAGCCAACTGATATTTATTTACTACTATCGAAAGAGGTTAATTTATATGAAGTGTGCAATCATACTTGCAGGCGGCAAGGGAACAAGAATGAAAACGGACGCACCAAAAGTTATGTGCGAGGTTATATTTGAACCGATGATTAAATATGTTGTTGACGCTGTAAAGGAGGCAGGCGCCGAAGATGTCTGCGTTATCACAGGATACAGACACGACATTGTTGAGGGCTGGCTTGCAAACTACGACAGCAACATCAAAACAGCACTTCAAGAGCCACAGCTCGGCACGGGACACGCTGTTATGCAGGCAAGAGAATTTATCTCTGCCCACAAGGATGACGACATTTTGATTCTCAACGGTGACGGTCCGCTTATGGATGCCGAAACGATGAACAAGGCATATGAATACCACAAGGAAAACGACAACGCAATCACCCTCATTTCCGCTATTGTTGAGGACACAAACGGAATCGGTCACATCAAGCGTGACGAAAACGGTGTGCTTGAGCGTATCATTGAGCACAAAGACGCAAACGAGGAGCAGAAAAAAATCAACGAATCAAATGCGGGAACATATTGGTTCAAGGGAAGCGAGCTTCTCTATGCGCTTGACCACATTACAAACGAAAACGCACAAAACGAATACTATCTCACAGACAGCCTTGAAATCCTCATCAAAAAAGGCGAGAACGCAGGCGCATACATCTGCGAGAACAACGAAACCGTTTTGGGTGCAAACGACAGAAAACAGCTCAACATTCTCAACAACATTATGAGAAGAAACATCAACGACAATCATATGACAAACGGCGTTGACATTCCTTGCACAGACGGTGTTATGATTGGCAAGGATGTAAAAATCGGCTCATCAACAAGAATTTTGCCAAACACAATCATCATCGGCAACACCGTAATCGGTGACAACTGCGTTATCGGTCCAAACACTTGGATTGACAACTCAAACATCGGCAACGATGTTGTTCTTGACAACTGCAAAATCACCGATTCGGCAATCGAGGACGGTGTTGACTGCGGTCCGTTTGTTAAGGTAAGAGCAAACAGCGTGCTCAAAAAGGGCGTGCACATCGGCAACTTTGTTGAGGTTAAAAATTCAGTTGTCGGCGAGGGCACAAAGAGTGCTCACCTCACCTACATCGGCGACAGCGATGTGGGAAGCAATGTAAACTTCGGCTGTGGCACAGTAACCTGCAACTATGACGGCAAGGTTAAATCAAGATGCGAAATCGGTGACGGTGCGTTCATCGGTTGCAACACAAACCTTATCGCTCCCGTTAAGGTGGGCGAAATGGCATACATTGCGGCAGGCTCAACAATCACCGACAACATCCCTGACGAAGCACTTTCTATTGCAAGAGCAAGACAAGTGAACAAAGAGGGCTGGGTTGCCGAGAAAAAGCCATACAAAAATCAAAAATAAAACAAAGGCACATTTGTGATGAAAAATAAAAGAAGCAAAAATATAATTGCGGTTTTGCTTGTATTAACCATTATCATCTGCACAGTTACAGGCTGTACGGCAGGCGGTGGCGAGGAGGAGAAAACAAGCGAAACAACAACCACGACTACAACCAAACCTACCACAACGGAGGATTTGGAAACAACATTCAGAGAAAGCAACACGATGAAAGTTTATCCCGGCTTGTCGAAAGACAGCGAGGGCGACTATCCGTACGAGCTTGCAACATACACTTCTTATTACCGTTCGAGTGACGAAACAAGAACGGCAAACCTCAAGGCGGCAGTCGGCAAGCTGAACAACATCAAAATTCCTGATGATGCGGTGTTCTCGTTCAACCAAACGGTCGGCAAGCGAACAATCACGGCAGGCTACAAAACAGCAAAGGTCATCAACGGCGGCGAATTTGTGGACGGACTCGGCGGCGGTGTTTGTCAAGTCAGCTCCACCCTGTTTGAGTGCGTGCTCCGTGCGAATGTTGAAATTGTGTACAGAACAAACCATTCGCTTGAAATCGGATATGTTCCGCTCGGCGGAGATGCCACGGTGCAATGGAACAGCAAGGACTTCAAGTTCAAAAACAATCTTGGCTGTGATGTCAGAATAAAGATGACTTGCGAAGGCGGAAAGCTCACTTGCAAGCTCTACGGCAAGAAAGATGTGAAGCCAAACAATGTGAAAATCAACATCAAAAAAGACGGCGAGCAATACATCCTGACAAGAACGGTTGACGGCAAGCAAAACTACCGAACGGTCAGCAAATACAGCAAGCCGAAACCGACCACAACCGAGAAAAAAGACAAGGACAAGAAAGACAAAAAAGACAAGAAAACCACAACTAAAAAGGCATAAAAATGAGCAGGCAAGGAACGAATCCTTACCTGCTCTTATATTTATAATAGGTATATATTATTTAGAAGTCTTTGCTTTGATGTTTGACCACGGTCCGTAATATGTTTTGCCGCCTGCCTTTTTGTAGGCTCTGATTCTTACATAATACTTTGTGCCCTTGGTGAAGTTTTTGCCTGTATAGGTAACCTTTGACCTGCCTTTTGTGGTTGTCTTTGCAACAACTTTCTTGAACTTCTTGTCCTTTGCCCAATAAATTTGGTAGCCTGTTGCAGAGGTTGAGCACTTGTTCCACTTTGCCTTAATCTTGTGACCTTTAAGTGCGGTAAGGCTTGTGAGTTTAACCTTTGCAGGGGTGTAGTTCTTTGTTGTGGTTGTCGGAGCTGTTGTTGTGACCGAATCATCATTCGGCATATTGTTGAAAACAGGAATGTAGAATGTGTGAGCACTGTTGAGAAGTCCTGCATTTGCATATCCGCTGTAAAGATGATAGCCCTCACTTGCCGCACCGCTGACATTTGTCATATACTCGTGTCTGTACAAATTGCCCGACTGAGCATTAACATTAAATTTTTGCAAATACATTGTGAACTGATATGTAAGATAGCCGTTGGCAATGTACTTTGCACCGTAATAAATAGCCTTGTTAGGGTCTGTCCACGGTCTGCCATAATTGCCCATATAAGTTGTGTTTACATCCGATTTAAAGATATAGCCTGTTTCTTTTTCCTCATACTTGCCGTTTGGAAGTTCGTTATAAAGAGTAACTCTGTAGAAATCGCCTACTTCGTCAATATAAGTCATACGCTGACCGTTTTCAACACTTACAATAGGCATTGCTGTTACATCAGGTTTGTCATAAATCACGGTATCCTTGTTTGCCTTTAAAAATCCTGCCGCCCAAGCAAGACCATCCGAAGCGGTTGTGTAAGCACCGATATTGAAATAATTATAAATGCCTTTGAACGGCTCTTTTGTTCCGCAAACAGCGGTTGCAGAATTGCTTGTGCCTCCGTTTTCCTGACGAATTTTTGCAGCGATATAGTTGGCACTCAAGTTTGTGTCGTTGGATGCCTTAATCATTGCATTTGCATACGATGGCACATCGTCAACAATTTTCAACACACCCTGTGTGTCAAGATAAGTAATCTTGCTGTTTGCCATCCAAGTTTTTTTGAGAATGGCGTTTACACCTGAAACAGACTGAACGGCATCGCTCTTTCTGATGCTTTCAAACTGAAAAACATATTTTTCATTGAGCCAATTGCGAGGGTCGAGATAAGCTCTGAGATTTTCCTCCGTTGTAGGTGTTCCCGACAATTCGCCTTTGACAGCGTCATCAAAATCAAGACCTGTTTTGAACGCAACAAACTTCCAATTTGGATGAGCCTTTTGCAAGCTTGCCAAATCCTCAATATATGATTCAGGGAAACCCTGTGCTCTCAAATTATCTTCAACTGTTCCTGCCTGAGCAACCGTGCCGACAGCGACGCTTGAAACAAACATTACAGCCGACAGCACAAGCGAAATAAACTTTTTCATTTTGTACCTCCTGTGTAGCACATTCAAATTATTACAATTTGTAACTTTATGCCTATATATTATCACAGATTGTAAAAAAACGCAACACACTAAATTTTGTTATCGATGGAAATTGAGCGCAAGATGTGGTATAATACATATTATAAAGGAAGTGACGCTATGTTTGATGTTGCAATCATCGGCAGTGGACCTGCCGGAATTTCATCTGCAATCAACTGCAAAATCAGGAACAAATCCATTGTGCTGTTCGGTCAAAACGAGCTTTCGCACAAGGTGGAAATATCGGAAAAAATCAACAACTATCCGGGTTTTCCGAATATTTCGGGCAAAGAGCTGAACGCAAAAATGCGTGAACACCTCGACTCGATGGGGATTGAAATCACCGAGGAACGAATCACGGGCATATATAATATGAAAGGCAAATTCACCCTGCTTGCAAACCGCAAAATGTTTGAAGCGAGGTCTGTCATTCTCTGCCTCGGTGCGGAAACAATCAAGCCGTTGCCGAATGAACGAGAACTTCTCGGCAGGGGTGTGAGCTACTGCGCAACCTGTGACGGAATGTTGTACAAAGACAAAAAAATCGCCGTGTTCTGCGACAATGCGGACGGCGAAGAAGAAGTTGAATATTTGAGCGACCTTGCAAGCGAGGTCTACTATTCGCACAAGTTCACATCAAAAATCGACAAGGCGAATGTTACGCACCTTAACTCAAGAATTACTGCGGTTATCGGTGACAGCAAGGTGTCGGGCATTGAGCTTGCAGACGGTTCAAAGCTTGATGTTGACGGCGTATTTTTCATCAAACAGGCTGTTTCTGCCGATGTTCTGCTAAACAAACTTGAGGTGCAAAACGGCAGTATTGTTGTGGACAAAAATATGAAAACGAGCATTGACGGATGCTTTGCCGCAGGCGACTGCACGGGCACTCCGTACCAAATTGCAAAGGCGGTCGGCGAGGGAAACATTGCCGCCCACAGCGCCGTGAAGTACTTGAGTGTGCAGGACTCTTGACAAAATAAGAATTAGTGTATATAATAAAAATGAACAAGGAGCTGTCCGATAGACGGTCAGTCCCTCATGGTGTTAAAAGTAACTGCCCAAAAGGACACATGTGGGCGGTTACTTATTTTTTATAAGTACAATAAGTAATAAAACTACAGTAAGATATAAAATTATCGTTTCCATAGCATCACCCCCTAACATTAAAATTAGAGGGAATTAATATAAAGTTTGGCTGTTGAGAAAGCTTTTGAATTTTGTTTTCTTGCGAGGGAAGATGTACAAAAGTACCTCGACTAAGCAAAAAACAAAAAACGCAAAACTGCTGTAAACTCGATGTTTACAGCAGTTTTCTTAACCCCTCCGTCAACACTTCGTGTTGCCACCTTTACTGCTTAGACGCCCCCTTTTGTCTGCGTTGCAGACATTTCCCCCGATTAACGGGGGAATCACCTTGCAACAAGTGGAGGCATAACAGGTTTTACAATTTATATCAGCGTGGTTCAAAAGTTTTATCAATAGCTAAACCCGCCTACCGTTTTTCGTGACAATATCTCCTTGTCCGTAAGCATTATATATTCTTTGTCACTTTTTGTCAATCATAACCACCAGTTGAACTGGTGGTTTGCACAGGCCCTATAAGGGCCGCCTA
>CABQCC010000030.1 GCA_902462495.1 uncultured Eubacterium sp.
TTATGGGGATTCTCACAATCGTCACCACCTTTTTCCTGCCTCTTACTTTAATTACGGGCTGGTATGGAATGAACTTTGCTTATATGCCGGAGCTGAAGTGGCGATATGGTTATCTGTCGGTGATTATTGTTTCTCTCATTATCGCAATAGGAGAAATCATCTACTTCAAAAAGAAGAAATTTTTTTAATTTTTCCAACTTGAAAGATGAGACTTATAATCCATCTCCTAAGTACAGAACACAAAACATTCATATAAGCATATTACCTTTGAAATCGGAAAAATATAAATTGTCATAACAAAACCGCCACCTTAGAACTTAATCTAAGATGGCGGTTTTCTGTTTCGTATCAGAGCATCACCTTGACGGCAAAGCCGCCACTAAAAAAGTAGGTGTTCGTCCAATACACGTTTGGTGGAGATGGCGGTAATCGCTCGGTTCGCTTCTGCGCTCACCGACACGCCGCGCCTAAAAACAGTCCACCGGACTGTTTTCTTAACGGCTGTTTCGATTACATTCCACAGCATAAATAAAAGAGCACCGCAAGGGTGCTCTTTTATTTTTGGTGGAGATGGCGGTAATCGAAACCGCGTCCGAAGAAGGATTGCCAAGGGCTCTACGAGTGTAGTTTATCGTTTTGGATTCCCCTCACGCATCGGCGACAAACAGCCTATACGCTACGGTAGCTTCTGATTCCTGATGAGAGCCGAAGCGCTCTCTCATTCATGTTCGCCACTAATCGACGCCCTCATCCAATCCGTGGCACTATCGGTGAGAACGGAAGGGTGCTTACGCAGCCTTCAAAGAAACTGTATTATTGTCAGTTAATTTTAAAGTTGTTACTTTTAAAGTGGTGCAACTCCACTACTCGCTGACCAAGGTTTTCCGACCCCGTCGAAATCCTTTCATCCCCATATATTCAAGTGCCGAGCACTCAATATCTTTCTTTAAACTCTCGTTCAATTGTGCGGTTGGCATCTTTTTTTGCCTGAACGGCACGCTTATCGTAAAGTTTTTTACCTTTGCAAAGCCCGATTGACAGCTTGGCTCTGCCGTTTTTGATGTATAATTCAAGCGGGATAATTGACAATCCCTGCTGTTGACTTTCGCCAAACAACTTCATAATCTCTTTTTTATGAAGCAAAAGTTTCTTTTTGCGAAGTGGGTCACGATTGAAGCGGTTGCCCATCTCGTACGGTGAAATGTGCATACCGATAACGAACATCTCGCCGTCATCAACACTGCAAAAGCTGTCTTTCAAATTAACTCTGCCTGCACGGATAGACTTAATCTCCGTGCCGAAAAGTTCAATGCCTGCCTCGTATTTTTCCAAAACAAAATAGTCGTGATAGGCTTTTTTGTTGGTTGCAACCGTGTTATTCTCTTTTTTCTCCAAGCCTGTCACTTCCTTGTTATTTTGTTAAATCACGCTTCTGCCCTCAATCGCCCTTGAAAGAGTTACCTCATCGGCATATTCAAGGTCTGCGCCGACAGGCACGCCGTAGGCAAGCCTGCTGACCGTAATGCCCATAGGTTTGAGCAATCGGGATATATACATAGCGGTTGCCTCGCCCTCAACGGTTGGGTTGGTTGCCATAATAACTTCCTCAACCTCACAGCTTCCGAGCCTTGCGATAAGTTCCTTTATGCGTATTTGGTCAGGGCCGATATTGTCCATTGGCGAAATCGCACCGTGGAGCACATGATAAGTGCCCTTATATTCGTGCGTTCTCTCAATCGCAACAACATCCCTCGGGTCTTCAACAACGCAGATAACGCTCTTGTCCCTCGTGTTGTCCTTACAAATCGGGCAAAGCTCGTCATCAGCCAAATCACAACAAATCTTGCACTGCTTGATTTTAGTGTGAGCGTCGGTGATTGCCTTTGCAAATTCCTGTGCCTGTGCATCGGACAAGCCGAGAACATAAAACGCCATTCGCTGTGCGGTTTTGTGGCCGATGCCCTGCATCCGCTCAAATTGGTCTATTAAATTTTGAAGCGGAGCAAGATTGTACGCCATAATTATCCTCTTATATTTTCAGATTAAAGTCCCGGAATATTAAGTCCGCCTGTTACGGAATTAAGTTCTCTTTCAGCTTCCTCATCGATTTGACGGGTAACTTCGTTAAGAGCTGCAACAAGCATATCTTCAAGCATTTCAACATCTTCAGGGTCAACAACCTCAGGATTGATGCCGATTGCCTTAACTTCATGACTGCCTGTCATGGTGATTTCTACCATTCCACCGCCTGAAGTAACAACATATTCCTTTTGCTCAAGCTCATTTTTCTTTGCTTCGATATCCTCTTGCATTTTTTGAGCCTGCTTGAGCATTGCCTGCATATTCTGTGGGCCTCCGCCCATACCTTTTGGAATTCTTGCTTTCATAATATTCTCCTTAATTAAATTACTTGAATTCGATATTTACCGAGCCTTGTGCCTGATTGATTAAATCCTCAAGCGGATCTCGTTTTGGTGCGGATTGCTCTGTCGGACGCTTAAAAAGTCCGAGTTTGAAGTGAACGCCTGTCACCTCAAGCAATGCCGCCTTGATTGATTTTGAATGAATCGGCAGTTTGATGAAATCTCTTACCGCAGGATTTGGACTGTCGAGCAAGAAAAACTCGCCTCTGACATAGCCCTTTGAACCGCTGAGCACGCCGAACAACGGAATGTTTGTCCTGTGCAAAACATCCATAAAATCGCCCCATTGTGTAAATTCAACGGTTTCATTTGGATTTGCAACAGGCGGTGCGGTTTTGTGCTCAACAGGAGGAGTTTCAACAACCGGTTGTTGTTCCTGAACAGGCGGTTCTTCCTCAACGGGAGTCGGTTCAGGTTCGGGAGTCGGCTCAGGTATCGGCTCTGCCTTTGGCTGTGGTTTTGGTTCTTCCCTCTGCACATATTCTTCTTTCGGTGCAGGAACAGCAGTTTGTGTCGGCTGAACTTTTACACCGCTTTTAATTGCGTTTTCGAGTTTTGAAACTCTGTCAAGAAGCGAAGCGATACTCTCGTCCATCTTTGGCTCACAGAGTTTGATGAACGCCATTTCAACCTCAATTCTTGCCGAAGCGCCACCCTTGATTGTCACCAAAGTGTTTTGGAACAGGTCGAGTGCAAATACAATGCTTTCAACCGAAAATCCCTTTGACGCTTCCAAAATTGTGTTGTATTCATCGTCCGTGCAGATAATCAGCTCTCGGCTCTTACGCACGGTTTTGGCAACCAAGAAATTGCGGAAATGATTAATCATCTCAACGCAAAGTCGCTCCATATCAAAGCTGTTTTGATAAAGGTCGCTGATAATCGACATTGCCGTGTTGCTGTCGCTGTTTGCAATGCAATCGGACAGTTTGTACATAGCTTCTCTGCCTGCAAGACCCGCAACCTCGGACACCAAAGCCGAATTAATTTCCTTGCTTCTGCCTGCGCATTGGTCGAGAATCGAAAGTCCGTCACGCAATGCACCGTCGGCAATTCTTGCAATGAGCACAGCTGCGTCATCATCAAGGCTGAGTCCCTCAAGACCTGCAACCTCTTTTAGTCTGACCGCCATTGTTTCGGGCTGAATTCGTTTGAAATCAAACCTTTGACAGCGAGAAAGAATTGTGGCAGGAAGTTTGTGCACTTCGGTTGTTGCAAGAATGAATATTACATGTGCAGGTGGCTCTTCAAGAGTTTTGAGCAAGGCATTGAATGCCCCTGTTGAGAGCATATGCACTTCGTCGATAATATATACTCTGTATTTTCCACGGCTCGGAGCATAATTCGTTTCATCACGAAGTTCACGGATATTGTCAACACCGTTGTTTGAAGCGGCGTCTATTTCAACAACATCATAGATTGAGCCGTTGTCGAGTCCTCTGCAAACCTCACATTCGTTGCAAGGCTCACCGTCAACATTATGCTCGCAGTTCACGGCCTTGGCAAGAATTTTTGCACAAGTTGTTTTGCCTGTTCCACGAGAACCCGTGAACAAATATGCGTGCGACACTCTGCCGTTTTTAATCTCATTTTTAAGCGTGGAGGTGACATGGTCCTGTCCGTAAACATCGGAAAAAACCTTTGGTCTGTATTTTCTGTACAAAACCTGATACATATCAAAACCTCCTTAAAGAATTAAAATGCTTCTACGCCCTCAACGTAACGTACAGACTTGTCTGAGGCACACAGAATAATCCACTTATTGCTGCTCGGTTCCCCGCCTGACAAGGTTCGTAGCATCCTGTCGCACAGGGCCCATACGCTACGCTGAAGGTGTAAAAGCACCTCTGTTTTGTTATTATACAATAAATAATATAATAAATCAATAATTATTTTTATTCTTTAACAAGAACCTTCTCGATTGCTCCGTAATAGATATTATGATAGTCCTTTTCGGGATACCATCTTTCATCAACGGTTTTGTCAATGAATTGTTCAGGCTCAAACTTGCCCTTTGCCATTTTTCTGCAAACAAGAACAAGCTTTGCTTCCTCAAAATACGGTGCTTTTTCATCAAACACAGGAGTAATTCCCGCTTCCTTTGCCTTGTCTGTATCTCTTCCGCTCTTTGAACCGCAAACACCGTGGATTTGATTTTTGAGTTCGGCAGGATAAAAACTTACAGTGAAATATCCGTTTTTCTCGATAAACTCATCTGTGTATCTCTGCGGACGAATATAAACAGTTGCGGTGTCAACGCCCCAAAGTTCGCCGACTGCACCCCAAGATACGGTCATTGTGTTGTAGCCGTCTTTGTCGCCTGCCGTAACAAGCGCCCACTGCTTTGCAATAAGGTCAACAACATTTTCCTTGACCTCGCTGAATTCTATTTCCTTAAACATATATGTCACCTCATTAATTATATACATTATATATATGTATTATAACACAAAAAGCACTCCCCGTCAAAACGAGCTTGCTCACTTATAAAAATCAACGGCTCCCCAAAATCGGAGAGCTGTGTGTTGATTTATAACGAATATCTTTCTATTTTTACAATATCTCCGCTGAACTGCTCAAGGTTGCCATAATTGCCACGAACATTTGACGGGATTTTGCCCTTTTCAACATAGAACTCCATAATATCACAATTTCTTACTGCATACTGATGGTTACTGTCGGTGTGTCTGTCCGACTTTTGATCACAAAGAATAACTTTTATGGATTTTCCTGTTGAAAATGTAATGCGGTATCTTGTGCCGATTGTACTGCCGTAAAAAGAACCGAGGGCAACGCAATAATAATCCCCAATCATACGAATACCCGTTTTTTCATCGGTATAACATTCGTTTGAATTAAGAAGTGCGTACTGCGGTGAACCTTTGGCAGTTACAGCCGTGTAGTAGGCATAAGTTTTTGTTGCGCCCGAAACATTCGGAAGCCCCATTTCTTTCGGTATCTCTGCTTCTGCCGTGTCGCTGAATCTTGCGTTATGCGCAGAAAGCATTTTCACCTTGTAGGTGTAAACAACATTTGTCTTTACATCCTTGTCAACAAACGAAGTTGCATTGTCGACAACAGCGATTTTTTCAAAATCATTGTCGTTGTCGCTTCTGTAAACAACAAGTTTTGAAGCGTCATAAATGTTTTTGAATGTCAGCTCTATTCCGTCAGCCGATGTTTTTGCAACTTTGATACGTGGCTTCAACGATTTGGTCTGAAAGCTGACAACACCGAGTGTTTCTTCGCCGACAGCCGATGTCACCATAAACTTGTATGTTGAATCATCAAGCAATCCGCCTACTGTTATATTGGTTGTGTTAGTGGTTGCATACTCTTCAAAGCTATGCGTAATAGGGTTAAACTTGTATATGTTGTAGCCCAAGTAAATCTTATCGCCCGACCATTTGATTTTTGCAGTTGATTCGCCGATGTCGTAAGCCTCAACGCTGAACACTTCCGTTTTTTCGGGTTGCACCATATCGAAGGCATTTTGAACAAGTGACATTTCGCCTGCCATAGCCGTTTTTACTCCCGTGTAGTCCTTATGAACCGAGTCGGCATATACTGGCATAGAAGCACCAAAAACAACAATTGCCGTCATCACGAAAGAAACGATTTTTATTGATAGTCTACTGATAACAAAATCTCCTTTACAAACTTGTAATTTTTGTAACCTTTTTGTAACCGTTTAATGTTATATCAAATTTTGAGCTCTTTGTCAAATTTTTTTGAAAATAAACTACCTTTTGTGCGTTTTAAGTTTGTTAAACAACAAAAACGCTCCTAAACCAAGGAGCGTTTTATCATTTTTGTTATCTTATTCGTTTGATTCTGTTACGGCAGGAACGGTTATTGTTTCAGGCTCGCCGTAAACCTGAAGAATAACCTCTTCGCCGACTGCGGCAATTGAACCTGCTGCCGGAGCAGATGCGTCTGTATTTTTAACGGTATTTGCAATATGTGTTCCGTCATTATAAACAGCAACTGTGCTGACCTTAAAGCCGAGTTCCTCAAGCTGTTTTGTTGCGTCCTCAAGGGTCAAGCCTCTTACATCGGGAACAGTTTGAGTTTGAATACCCTTTGACACGGTGAGGATAATCTCCGTGCCCTCGTCCACAGTTTCGCCTGCATTGACGCTCTGCTTAAAGATTATTCCCTCTTCGGTGTCTGCCGAATATTCACCCTGGAAAGTAAACTTGAACTGTTCGTTCCAAGCGCCGTTATTTTCAATATCGCTTTGAGTATAACCCGCACCGACAAAATTCGGAACTTGATGAGTTTTAACAGGTGCATTGGTTGTTATGTTGTCCTTGTTGTTATCAATCAATCCTGAAAACTGCACAACATAAACCGCAGCGGCAATAGCGGCAACAATCAAAATTACAAGCACCCATACAACAGCCTTGCGTTTTTTGTCACCCCTGTCGTCATTATAATCGGGATAACCGCCCTTTGCGCCCTCTTGATAAATATCCTCTTGCTCAACGGCAGCTTTTGCCCTTACGGCAGGAGCGGCATCAAGAAGTTCTCTGAAATCGTCAACGGTCTTGACTCTCTTTTCGGGATAAACCTGCAAACCTCCGACAAGCGCCTTGATTACATGCATCGGGATTTTTTCGGCAATGGCATTAGGAATCATCAACTTGTCGTTCGCCTCTCTTGAAACGGCAGACGGCGGATTTGCACCGACAAGTGCTCTGTAAATGCAAGCCGAAAAGCTGTAAATATCTGTTGCGGCACAAATTCTGTGCTTGTTGTCATATTGTTCAAGCGCTGTGTAGCCCTCGTTTTCGGTAAACTCCAAAGCGGTCGATTTGTCGCTTGCCTCTGTAATCGGGAACGGAGCAAGATGCACCTTTCCGTCTCTGCAAAGCACAAGATTGTCGGGTGTGATTGAACCGTGAACAATGCCGTTTGAATGAAGTGCCTCAATTGTTGTGAGAACAGGCATAAACATAAGCCTTGCGGTTTCCCAAGAAATGTAGCCCTCCTCGTTTCTGAGCAAATACTCACGAAGCGGAACGGACTCGGTCTTTTCAATAATCGCATAATATGTGCCGTTTGCTTCAACGAGGTCATAAACAGGCACAACTGCGGAAAGATTGTGGAGTTTTTGCATAGTTGTCCACAAATTGAAAAACGACTTTTTGTAGCGTGCAAACTCATTCACAAACTTTTGACGAACATGGAGTTCATCGCTGTCGTCAAATCGGCTTGCAATCCCCTTTGGGAAAAATTCTCTGATATAAATCGGCTTTTCAATTTGTCCGTCATAACCCGAATAGGTGACGGAATCACTTTCAACCTTAATAGCCTTGCCGATTATGTATTTTTCGGCAAGGAGTGTTTTTGTTTTAAGATTAATGCTGTCGTTTTGAGTGTCGTTGTCGTAACCGCATTCGGCACACACCGAGCCTTCGGTAAGCTCTTCCCAGCAATTTGCGCAAAGATTATCAAAATCTCTCATAGTATCACTCCGTATATAGTAATCTATTATTTATAATATCAATATAATTATTCAATGTCAATCAAAAATAAATTTGTATTCCCTGTCGTTTGCCATCGATACCGTGTGAGTTTTGCTCACAATTATATGGTCAACAAGTTCAATTCCAAACTGCTTGAGCCAATTTGAAAAATTTATGGTAAAATTAATATCGGAAAAAGAGGCAACGCAACTGTCAACCAAATGATTGTGCGCAACAAAAGCATAGCAAGGTTTTTCAACAACCAATCGTCTTGAAACCTCGGCAGGCATAACATTTGCAAAATTTGCCGTTCCGTTGGAAATAAATCCCGCCTTTATAATTCGGCGATTTTCATCAAGAGTCACCATAGCCACTCTTTCAACGGTTTGAGCAGATAGCATATTCCTTGCATATTCAACTATGTCATGGGTTGTGGCAAGGGTGTCGGACTCAGAATTTTTCGCAATTTCAATCCGAGCCAAAACATCCTGCATAAGCGAAATATAAATTGCGGCACATTCGTTGACTCCGTCAACTTTCATCAATTGTTCGGGCGGAACGGCGGAAATACATTTTAGACTGTTGAACTCTTTTATAAGATTATCTGCCACCGTTTTGCTGTCGATTCGTGCAATCGCAATTTCAAGTGCCCGTTCAAGAAGTTCATTATCGGTCAAGTCGGAACTGCCGTTGAGCAAATAATCGTCTTTCAATTTTTCACGCATTTGCATTTTCAACTCTGCGTCTGTCATATCCGACCCTCCCGTAATATAAAATAAAAAAGATATTTTAAGTGTACCATTATTGTCCCGTCAATTCAAGGGCAAGTGCGCTCAAAATCGTCCATAAACAGCCAAAAAATAAGTGTCCGAAAAAAAATTAAAAAAATTCAAAAAAACTCTTGACATCCACCTCATAAAATGATATTATGTGTAAGCACTCGAGAGAGAACACACATTCCTCCTTAGCTCAGTCGGTAGAGCACTCGGCTGTTAACCGAGTTGTCGTTGGTTCAAGTCCAACAGGGGGAGCCACAAAAAGACAAGTCATCGACTTGTCTTTTTTCTTTTTCCAAAAACAACGCCAAACTCTCATTGATTGTTGAAGAATTGTGTGATATATTTATTATGTAGAGCATAGGAATTCAATATTACTCAACAAATGATTTTTATTATAGGAGAAAAAATTATGTACATTGCGTCAAAGGAAAGATATTCGGCTATGGAATATAATCGTTGCGGAAGAAGTGGCTTAATGCTTCCGAAAGTGTCGCTCGGATTGTGGCATAATTTTGGTGACACGGCTAATTTTGAAAATATGAAATCGCTGTGTTTCACGGCTTTTGACAACGGAATCACTCATTTTGACTTGGCAAACAACTACGGTCCTCAGCCGGGAAGTGCGGAAAAGAACTTCGGCAGAATTATGAAAGAGGACTTACGCCCTTATCGTGACGAAATGATAATTTCAACAAAGGCGGGCTATCTTATGTGGGACGGTCCTTACGGTGATTGGGGCAGTCGCAAGTATTTGCTTGCAAGCCTTGACCAAAGTTTACAGCGTATGGGACTTGACTATGTTGATATTTTCTATCATCACAGAATGGACCCGGACACACCGCTTGAGGAAACTATGGGTGCACTTGCAACAGCGGTCAACAGCGGCAAAGCGCTTTATGTAGGACTTTCAAACTATGACGGAAAGACGCTGAAAAAAGCAACTTCGATTTTGGAAGATTTGAAGTGTCCGTTTGTAATCAATCAAAACCGTTATTCGATTTTTGACAGAACGGTAGAAAACAACGGCTTAAAAGAAGCGGTTGACAAATTGCACAAAGGCTTGATTACATTCAGCCCGCTTGCACAAGGACAGCTCACCGACCGTTATTTGAACGGAATTCCTGAGGACAGCCGAATCAGAACAGACGGCAGATACCTCAAGGAGAGCACGCTCGATGAGCACAGAATGGAACAAATCCGCCGACTCAACGATTTGGCAAAACAGCGTGGCGAAAAGCTTGCCGACATGGCTCTCGGCTGGCTACTCCAAAAAGACGAAGTCACAAGCGTTTTAATCGGCGCATCAAAGCCACAACAAATCCTCGACAACATCAAGGCAATTTCCTGCGCACCGTTCACCAAAGAAGAATTGAAACTCATCGACGACATTTCGTTGAACTGATATTCACAATCACGCAAAAACAAAATCAACTCGGCATTGACGAAACCTATTGTATAAGTTAGATTATTATTATTATTTTTTTATTGTCATCGTTAAAAATAACGATTGTTAGCAGAGATGAAAAAAACGACACAAACATTCCCTCTTTGAATGTTCGTGTCGTTTTTTGATGTTATATTATTTTAACCGATGAAATCATGGTCCTTGAAAAGTTTGGACTAATCCAAATGTTTTTCGAGGAACTTTTCAACAGTATTCCAATAAAGTTCGGGAGCAACGGATGACGAAAGTGCGTGACCTGCACCTTGAATTGTTAGAATTTCTTTTTCGCAATTCGCTGCCGAATACAGTTCGTTTAGCATACCGTACGGTACAAGTTCATCCTCCGAACCGTGGATAAACAAAGTTGGAGTATGACTCTTTTTGACCTGTTCAACTGCACTCGCCTGCTTGAAATCGTAGCCGTCACGAACCTTTGAAATTGCAGAACTTGCGTTGAGAACAGGAAACCACGGAATGTGCAAAACATCCGCCTCTTGTCTGAACTCATCCCATTCCGATGTGTAGCCGCAGTCTGCTATTATTGCCTTGACATTTTTCGGCAATTCTTCGCCCGATGCCATAAGCACGGTTGATGCGCCCATAGATACGCCGTGGAGGATAATTTGTGCGTCAGGCTCTAATGAAATGATATAGTTTATCCATTCGATAACATCAAAGCGTTCTGCCCAGCCCATTCCGATTTTTGTTCCCTCGCTGTCGCCGTGTGCTCGTGCGTCAACCGCCAAAACATTATAACCGAGCGAGTGGAATTTATTGACAAATCCTGCCATATGCTTCGCCTTGCTTGTGTATCCGTGGCAAACAAGGGCATATTTTGTGCCGGAATTTTTGAATAATTTTCCGTGCAGACGAAATGAATCGGACATAATATAAACATCTTCGCCGTTTTCGCCATACCATTTTTTCATCTCGGGCGTGCCTGTCAGTCCGCTATACTTTGCACTTGCGTCTTCTTCGCTGCCGTTGGTATTTGTGGCTTTTTGAACAAGGTTGTTGAGCTTGCTCATATGTATCGGCGATTTTGTGTTTATCGAAAAATCATAAAATATTTCTGCCGATATTGCGGTCAAAGCTGTCAACCCACAGATTGTGCCTAAAATTGCACCCATGCCTTTTTTATTCACAAAAATCCCTCCTGTCTTTTTTTTAATTATATCACACCGTCAAAAGCCGTTGCAAGATTCTTTGAATTATTTATTAATACAAAAACAAGTTTTTAGCTAAAAATATAACAGTGTGTTATATGCGATTTAACAATTTGTTTTATTTTTGTTCATTGTTAGTAGATTTTTTTGCGGTATTATTAAATTCGGGATATAACATCAAATTTTTGAATTTTGTTTAGATTGAGTTTCAAATAAAATCTTGAGAAACATATTTTTTACAACCTAAAATGATGTGAGAACTTAGCGATATACTTGATACGAAATCGAAATACGGCAACGAAAGGAAAAATAAAATGACCAACTTAGAAAATTACATGGAGCAACAGTCGGTTCTCTGCGAGCAGAACGACAGCATAAGCAAAAATTTATATGCGGAATACGGCGTTAAGCGTGGACTGCGTGACGAAAACGGACAGGGCGTTTTGACAGGTCTTACAAACATTTCAAACATCAAGGCTTTTGATTATCACAACGGAGAGAAATGCCCGTGCGACGGCTTGTTGTCTTATCGTGGATATAACATTGAAGATTTGGTTGCAGGAAGCAAGGGCAAAAGATTTGTCTTTGAAGAGGGTGCATATCTTCTTTTGTTCGGCGAGTTACCGACCGAAGCACAGTTAAAAGAATTTCAGGAGCATTTGTCCGAGTGTATGGAACTCCCGACCTACTTTGTAAGGGATGTTATTATGGATTCACCGACATCGGATATTATGGGTTCAATGACAAGGAGTATTCTCACCTTGGGTTCTTATGACAAGAAAAAGGAATTGCTTGAAATACCAAATGTTTTAAGGCAAAGTATGCAGTTGATTGCAACATTTCCTATGCTTGCCGTTTACGCATACCACGCATATAATCACTACGAAAAGAACGAGAGTATGTACATCCACAGACCTGAAAAGAACCTGTCGTTGGCAGAGAACTTTTTGCGTATGCTGAGACCCGATTTGCAGTTCACGGAACTTGAAGCAAGGGTTTTGGATGTTGCGTTGCTGTTGCATATGGAACATGGCGGAGGTAACAATTCAACTTTCACCACAAGAGTTGTAACCTCATCGGGTTCAGACACATATTCTGTAATTTCCGCCGCTATGTCATCATTGAAAGGCAAGAAGCACGGCGGTGCAAATCTTATGGTAATGAATATGATGGACGACATCAGAGCTCATGTTAAGGATTATTCGGACGAAGAAGAAATTGCGGCATATTTGAGTAAAATTCTCAACAAAGAAGCACTCGACAAAAAGGGACTTATCTACGGAATGGGTCACGCTGTTTATTCCATTTCAGACCCGAGAGAAAGGGTGTTCAAGGGATTTGTTGAACAGCTTGCAAATGAAAAAGGTCGCAGCGATGATATGCTCCTTTATAATAATGTTGAAAAAATTGCGCCGATTTTGATTGCCGAACAACGCAAAATATTTAAGGGAGTCAGCCCTAACATCGACTTTTACAGCGGTTTTGTTTATGATATGCTCAACATTCCGAGAGAGCTCTACACTCCGCTGTTTGCAATTGCAAGAATTGTCGGTTGGAGCACTCACCGTTTGGAAGAATTGATAACCACAGACAAGATTATCCGTCCTGCCTACAAGAGCTTGATGGACACAAAAGACTACATCGCAAGAGAGGAACGATAATATGGGAATTACTAATAATGCGGAGGAATTTTTGCTCAGGATACTCAATTTTGAGATTGTGTTTGAATTTGCGGAAAAAACAGACTATTTGTTCCTCTACAAAATCAAGGAGTGCATCAAACATTCGGAATGTCCGGAGGGTGCATATCTTTCCGAAGTGGCAGATTATATGAATTTGTCTATGCCGGCAACATCAAAAATGATTACCAACCTTGAAAGAAAAGGCTACATCATTTGGAAATTGGACGAGAAAAAAGAGCAGACCTACATTGTTTTGACAAGCAAGGCAATTGAATTGACAAATTGCGAAAAAAACAAAATCATTTCGATTTATGACAAAGTGGTGTCCGAAATCGACCCTGACGATTTGGAAACCACACGAAGCACGCTTGAAAAAATCAGGCAGGTTATGGAAGAAACAGAATAACAACCTAAAAACAAAATGCCGTAAGCTCAAACTTACGGCATTTTTGGCGTTTTTTGCGAACAAGCATATATAAGGCTTCCAAAAAATCTGTGGATTTTTTGGAAAGAGGAAAAACATATGTAGTATACTTACAAAACTTTGTTTTGTTCTATACGGAATATGTTTTGACGAGGTACAGCAAAGTTCGCAAGAAAACGAAATTAAGAAATTTTCTCAACAGCCTACAGCGTGTCGAAAATACTTTTTTGACACGCTGAGAGGCGAACACAGTTCGCCCCTACGGTAAAAATACAGCAATAATTTATTTTAAAAATTCAAAAAATCTTTTTTGTTTTGCAATTCGGGTGGTTTCGTCCGCTGAACTGTCAAAAAATTCAATGTTTCCGGGTGCTTGTGATGATGACAAAAGGTCATCTTTTGCAAGCACTCTTTTTAGTTGCTTCGACACGCCCACAGAGCCGTCAAAAAATTTTACATCACCCAAAACGGCGCTGATTTCGTCTTTTATCAGTGGATAATGAGTGCAACCGAGCACGACATTGTCAATCAGTCCGACATAATCCGAAAGTGCTTCTTTCAGATATGCCTTAATTTTTTCCTTATTGCCCTGTTCGATAATATCCGCAAGACCGACGCACGGCATAAGCGCAGTATTTTCGTTATAATACTTATAAAAAAGTCTGTGGAATTTTTCGCTTTCGATAGTGCCCTTTGTTGCCATAACAAGGGTTGCACCGTCGGGATTGAGGTCGTGCACCATTTTGTAGGCAGGCTCAATTGCAATAATCGGCAGGCTGTATTTTTCTCTCAAAAAGCTTGCCGCCTTTGCAGAAGCGGTGTTGCACGCAAGAACAACCGCCTTGCATTTTTTTTGAAGCATAAGGCTCACGATTTCATCACATCTTGCAATGATTTCCTCGTCCGTTTTGTCGCCGTACGGATTGTGCGCCGAGTCGCTGAAAAAGAAATAATTTTCGTTTGGCAGGAGCTTGACCGATTCTCTCAAAACGGTCACTCCGCCTATTCCCGAATCTAAAAATCCGATTGGATTATTGTTCATTTTTACGCCTTCTTTGACAATTTATCTTTGCTGAATATGATAATATCACATACAAAATGATTTTTCAATGTTCAAAATATTTGCATTATTATACTATTTATGATATAATTTTATGGTATATTTTTAAATCATATAAATGGAGGACAGTATTTATGACATCAGCACAAGTGTGTATAATGATTTCTATCGTGGTATATTTACTCAGCGTACTGTTGATAGGCATTGTGTATGCAAAAAAGACAAAAAATGTAGGCGACTTTTATCTCGGAGGAAGAAAGCTCGGTCCTATCGTTACTGCAATGAGCGCCGAGGCATCGGATATGAGCAGTTACTTGCTTATGGGCTTGCCGGGACTTGCATATCTTTCGGGTTGTGCAGAAGTTGGCTGGACTGTTATCGGTCTTGCAGTAGGTACTTATCTCAACTGGCTCATCGTTGCAAAAAAACTTCGTAACTATTCGGCACACATCGGTGCAATCACAATTCCCGATTATTTTTCATTGAGATACAAGGACGACAAGAAAATCCTTATGGCTCTTGCGGCTTTGATTATCATCATTTTCTTTGTTCCTTACACAGCTTCGGGCTTCAGCGCCTGCGGAAAACTCTTTGGCACATTGTTTGGCATTGACTACCACATTGCAATGGTTGTGTCGGCAATCATCATTGTCGGCTACACTTCACTCGGTGGATTTAATGCTGCTTCCGTAACCGACCTTATTCAATCAATCATTATGACAATTGCACTTATAATCGTACTTATTTTCGGTGTTTCAAAGGCAGGCGGTATTGACGCAGTTATGAACAACGCACACCAGCTCAATGGCTATCTCGACCTGTTCGCCGTGCACCACGACGAGGGCAACACATCAACGGCATTCAGCGCAATAAGCGTTGTTTCAACTCTCGCTTGGGGACTCGGCTACTTCGGTATGCCTCACATTCTCCTCAGATTTATGGCTATCGAAAACCCTAACAAAATCAAGATTTCCCGCCGTGTTGCTTCTGTTTGGGTTGTAATTTCTATGTTCATCGCAATCGCAATCGGCGTTGTCGGCAGAGGAATGGTTGCAAACGGTGCAATCGAGCACTTCAAGGACAGCGAAACAATCATCATTCAAATTTCAAACGCATTGAGCCAAGAGGGCATTGTTCCGGCTCTTATCGCAGGCGTTATCCTTGCAGGTATCCTTGCTTCAACAATGTCAACTTCGGACAGTCAGCTTTTGGCTGCTTCGTCATCGGCAAGCGAAAATCTCCTCGGCGGTCTTTTCAAACTTGACCTTTCGGAAACCGCAAAAATGGTTGTTGCAAGACTCACTCTTGTCATCATTTCAGTTATCGGCGTTGTAATCGCTTGGGATTCAAACAGTTCCGTATTCGGCATTGTTTCGTTTGCTTGGGCAGGCTTCGGCGCTGCGTTTGGTCCTGTTGTTCTTCTTTCGCTTTTCTGGAAGCGTTCAAACAAATACGGTGCAATCGCAGGTATCTTTGCAGGCGGTGCAATGGTATTCCTTTGGAAGTTTGTCATTGCGGGGCTTTCACCGATTTTCAACATCTACGAACTCTTGCCGGCATTCCTTACAGGTCTTGCGGTGAACGTGATTGTTTCACTTTGCACAAAAGCTCCTGACGAGGACATTGTTAAAGCATTTGAAGAAGTTAAAAAAATCAAGTAATTTTCACAAAAAAGGGGTGTAAAAATTGCACGAATCAGGCGAAATGTATCTTGAAACGATATATGTTTTGTATCAAAAACAGCAGAATGTTCGTTCCATTGATGTGGCGGAGGAAATGGGATTTTCAAAACCGAGCGTGAGCAGAGGCGTGAGCATTCTCAAGCGTGACGGTTATTTGACCGTTGACGACAAAGGTTATCTTGAACTCACAGACGCAGGCACCGACCTTGCAATGAAAATCTATGAGCGTCACACAATCCTCACCAAAACACTTGTTTTGCTTGGTGTTGACGAGGAAACAGCAGCACAGGACGCTTGCAAAATGGAGCATGTCATTTCCGACAAAACCTTGGAGGCGTTCAAGGAACACCTCAACGAACATGTAAAATAATAACCAATCACGGCTCTCCTTGTTATATAATCAAGGGGAGCCAAATTTATTTACAAATTATATATTGTTTTTTAGAATAATATAATATATAATAA
>CABQCC010000031.1 GCA_902462495.1 uncultured Eubacterium sp.
CTGAATTGATTTGACATCTCCGCACGAAACGGCAACAGCAAGTCGGTCGGGAGCAAGAGCAGACAAAATAGAAATTGCAGCCTTTGGACCAACTCCGCTTACCGAAATGAGAAGTTTGAATGCCTCCAATTCGTTTTGAGTTGCGAAGCCGTACAAATCCATTGCGTCCTCTCTGATGCTCATATATGTCAAAAGTTGAACTTCTGTTCCAATTGAAGTCAACGATGTAATAGTGGTTGTGCTTGCAAAGCATTTGAAGCCGACACCTCCGCACTCGACAACCGCAAATGTCGGTTCAAGATATGTAAGTGTGCCCTTTAAGCTGTAAATCATTTTTTATCTCCAAAATTAATCATATTGCTGATTTTATTCATAGCCGAGCCGCTGCAATGAGCGTGGCAAATTGCCATAGCCAAAGCATCCGCCGTATCATCCGGTTTTGGAATTGCAGGCAAATTGAGAATACTTTTTGTCATTTCCATAACCTGCTTTTTTTCGGCTCTGCCATAGCCTGTTACCGATTGCTTAACCTGTAACGGAGTATATTCGTAAATATCTTTCATATTCATTTGCGCCGCAAGAGTGATAACTCCCCTTGCCTGTGCAACATCAATAACAGTCTTTTGGTTTGAATTGTAAAAAAGCTTTTCCATACTCATAACCTCAGGCTTATACTTCTCAAAAATATAGCACATATCGTTGTAGATAGTTTGAAGTCTTTGAGGAAACGGCGAATCGGCAGGAGTTGTTATTGCACCATAACCGAGCACATGAAAATGCGAATGAGAATATTCAATTACTCCCCATCCGACTATAGCATAGCCGGGGTCAATTCCTAAGATAACCATTTCAAGATGCTCTTTCACATAATATTTTTGAAATTATACCACATTTACATATATTTTGCAATATTAATTATAATATTTATATATAATAAAAGAGGACGAAACAAATCGTCCTCTAAAAAATTATAATATTGATAATAACATCAAACAATGCCCTGTGCCATCATTGCATCTGCAACCTTTTCGAAACCTGCAATGTTTGCACCTGCAACATAGTCGCCGTCAAGACCGTACTTTTTAGCAGCGTTGTCGACATTGTGATAAATGTTAATCATAATATCCTTAAGCTTTGCATCAACTTTTTCAAATGTCCAGCTAACACGCTCACTGTTTTGGCTCATTTCGAGAGCTGATGTTGCAACACCGCCTGCGTTGGCAGCTTTACCCGGAGCGAACATTACGCCGTGCTCTTGGAGATACTTAGTAGCTTCAAGAGTTGTAGGCATATTAGCACCCTCTGCAACAGCAATACAGCTGTTTTCAACAAGGAGTTTTGCATCATCGATAGTAAGTTCGTTTTGAGTTGCACAAGGCAAAGCAACATCACACTTGATTTGCCATACACCTCTGCCTGCGTGATACTGAGCAGATGGGCGAGCTTCCGCATAAGCGGTAAGTCTTTCTCTTCTGTTTTCCTTAATATCTTTAAGGAGAGCAACATCAATGCCGTCTTTATCGTAAATCCAGCCTGTTGAATCGGAAACGGTAACAACTTTTGCACCGAGCATTTGTGCCTTTTCAACTGCATAAATAGCAACATTACCTGAACCCGAAACACAAACAGTCTTGCCCTCGATAGTAGAATCGTTGCACTTAAGCATTTCTTCTGTAAAATAAAGAAGTCCGTAACCTGTTGCCTCTGTTCTTGCAAGAGAACCGCCAAATGAAAGACCCTTACCGGTAAGTACGCCTTCATAGGTACCGCAAATTCTCTTATATTGACCGAACATATAGCCGATTTCTCTTGCGCCTGTACCGATGTCACCGGCAGGAACGTCAGTGTCGGCACCGATAACCTTGCAAAGCTCTGTCATAAAGCTTTGGCAGAACATCATAATTTCTCTGTCGCTCTTGCCCTTTGGGTCAAAGTCAGAGCCACCCTTACCGCCACCGATTGGAAGTCCGGTAAGTGAGTTTTTGAATATTTGCTCAAAACCAAGGAATTTTACAATACCAAGGTTTACACTTGGATGAAGTCTTAAACCGCCTTTGTAAGGACCGATAGCAGAGTTAAACTGTACACGATAGCCGCGATTTACATGCACCTGACCCTTATCATCAATCCAAGGAACTCTAAATCGAAGAATTCTTTCAGGCTCAATAAGTCTTTCAAGAAGTGCAACCTGACGGTATTTCTTCTCGTTTGCATCAATTACAGGACGAAGTGAATTAAGAACTTCACTTACAGCCTGAACAAATTCCGGTTCATAATAGTCTTTTCTTTCAAGATATTCAAGTATCTCATCAACATAAGCCATAACTTATCCCTCCGTATTTCGTTTGTTATGTTTGTTATATAACTTTAACTGATTAAAGCATATATATAATATCACACTTATATTATTTTGTCACTATTTTTGGATAAATTTTATAAAATCATTTACAAATTTTCGTCAATATGCTAAAGTATTTGTATAAATTTCACAAAGGAGATAGTATGAAATCAGCACTTATTATTTTTGCGGTTTTAATTATTGGAATATACATTTCACCGTTGTACAAATCAAAAATAAACATCGGCAACATATTCGGTATACTGTTAGGAACGGTTATGCTTTTGCTTGCAACATTTCAAAATGAAATTGAGTTGTTTTACAAAACGCAAATCGGCAAAATTATTATAATCGTAATTTCAACAATAGCAATTGTATTCTTTATTCTATTTTTCACAACTTTATTCAGAATTATCAAAGCGTCAAAATATTCTGCAAAAAGCGAAAACACCGTTATTGTTCTCGGTTGCAGAGTTAAAGGAAGTGTTCCGTCAAAAGCACTTATAAAAAGATGCCTTGCCGCAAAAGATTATATGACAAAAAACAGAAATGCTGTCGCAATCCTGTCGGGCGGACAAGGTGATGACGAGGATATATCCGAAGCGGAATGTATGGAACAAATTTTAACTTCCAACGGAATTGAAAAAGAACGATTGATTAAAGAAGAAAAATCAACATCCACATATGAAAATATGTTGTTTTCAAAACAAATCGTCGATGAATTAAAATTATCAAATAACACAGCGATTGCAACAAGCGAATATCATATGATGCGAGCAAAAATGTACGCTCAAGCAATTGGATTTGTTCCGTCATCGCTCCCTGCGAAAAGCATACCGATACTGCGAGTGGCATATTTCACAAGAGAAGTTTTTGGAATATGGTATATGAAAATAAAAGAGGCTTTACAAAAATAATGTAAAGCCCCTTGTTTTTTAGCGTCAATCGTCAAATGACTCGGAATTATTTTGACCGTTGCCAAATTGATTGAAATATTCGTCTATATCATCCTTGTCGAATTCGTCATCTTTGTCATCGTCGTCATCATCTCGGTCGTCATTATTAAAACCGTATTGATAACCGTTATCATAATTATAATTGTTTTTATCTCGTGCAAAACTTGTGGTATAAAACAATCCCGAAAATTGCATATATAAGCCGATAATTAAAACAAGAATATACAAAACAGCCGCAGATACAGCAGTTGATTTAGCAACTTTGTGATGCTTTTCATTATCAACAATCAAATAATCCGTAAATTCTGTTGAACCGCACTTCGGACAAACAGCAAACGAATTGTCAAGAGAAATTCCGCAACAGTTGCATATTTTAGGCTGGATTTTCTTTGCATTTTTTCTGACAATCAAATAAACAATCGCAATAGGTATCGGAAAGAAAAATCCAAAAACCGCAAAAGAAACTCTGTTTTTTATTCCTCTTGCTTTTGAATCCTCGCTGATTGCAATAGAGGTTAAAACACAAACAACAAGCGACAAAAACGAATATAACAAAACTAAAATTGCAAGTTTTATCATTTCTTGTTCATTGCCCGAAAGACGACTGAAAAATGTCATAAAATCACATCCTAAAAATAAATTTGTTTAATTTTACCGACTGCCTTTGACAAATCGGTTATAGTGTCGTAATCATAATACGGCGCTTTTTGTTTTTGATAATCTAACAATTCAGGACAAATATCCTTGTTGATTATCCACTTTTTAATTGCAAAATCATCCCTGATTTTCTTTGTAAGATAGCCATTGCCGAATATTGTAAAATCATCAAGCAAAAGAAACACACCTTGCTGAAAGCGCATCAAATCGTTGGTAGGAACATCAATCAGTTTTGCCGTAGGGGCGCTGATTTCAAATATTGACCTGCCCTTTATTTCTTCAATCAAATCTTTGTATTGAAGCAAATTTTCTTTGCCGTATTCTTTGCGTTTCAGCAGACTTTCCTTGCTATATTCCTTTATGGCATCGGTTGCGTTTGCAGGTGCTTCTCGAAGCACAATAACATTGTAATTTTTCACCCACTCATTTGCGATATGAGAATGGGATGTATAGTCGTTTTCGTCCTTGATTTCAACGGTATAAAGCAAAATGTCCTCATTATATTCCGTTCTGTTTTTTAATGCAAAAGACAAGGAAACAAAGGGATTTTTCGTCAAATCAATCAACGGACTCAAGCCAAAATAATGCTGTGAAAAGCTCAAAAACGGATACAAATTATCTTCTGAAAGACCGCCGATAGTTTTTTTGAAAACATCGGTGTATTCGGGATATTTGTTGTAAAAATAAAGTAATCTTTGAGCATCAAGCTGTGCAAAGTTTTCGCCATCATCAAGCACAATATTTCTATGCCTGAAAATTGACGGCAAAAGCGGACGATCGATGCTTCTTATCCTTTCGCCTCTGAAATAAATTCTGTCACCGTGAGCATAAGGAACGATTATATTCTCATAAAATTCTTGAAAAGAGTCGATTCTGTTTGACTGTGCTCGAAAATCAAAATCAAGTTCATCTTCAAGTTTGCCTGCCAAATTATACAGCTTATTTAACTTTTTCATCAATATTTGTTATGTACCTTTTCTGCAAAGCAGACAAAGTCCTTCACTTCAATTTTTGTGCCGTCATCAAGGATAGCTGTACCGTTCATCTTGCCGAATACCTGATGTTGGTCGGTAACGATGACTTTAACATCAATCAATGCACTTCTGTCGATAATCGGCATAAAATCCATATCAAATCTGCCGTCGGACGATTTAATTGTCCAGGGATCGGTGTAATTATCGCTGATATTGAACACAATGTCATCAAATTTGTTTGCAATGCCATTATAGAAAATAACATTTTCGCTTGCGGCTGATGTGTCGCCAAAGCCATAGCCGATGTTAAAACCGAACGGTACACCGTCAATTTGACCCGAACCCGAGCCCCAATACCAAACATTATCTCTTGTCCAAACACCTCTGCCCCAATCAAGACCTGCAAAGTCTGTTTCAGGATTGAGTGTGTATGTTTTGCCTTTGTATGTTACTGTACCGCTTGCACGCATACAGTTAATCTTTTGATTATAATAAAATGCCTTTTTATCCTCTGCCCAAGGTGTTGCAATAACCATACTGTCACGAGGTTCATCGGTGAGAATAATATCACAGGAAACGCCCTGCTTATTGTCAAATGACTTGTAATTCATTTTTATTGCTCTCGAATCGCCAATGTGTTTGAACGAAACTTCAAGGTTTTTGTTCTTGAACGAAACATCGCCTCTTGCGGAATGTGACGGCAAATTAGTTTTGCCCATAGGAAACGGAGTAAGTTCCGATTGAGTGTGCTCTACCGCTTTATCAAGGTCAATGAAGCTGACGCTGTACATACCGAGATAACTCAAATCGGATATAGTGAGAGCAAGGCAAAACTTGTTTGAATTTGACATTATGTAATAATAATCCCATTCTTTGATTCTTGTCTTGCGTTTTTTAATCATATTTCTGTCGTACTTTTGAACCAAGGATTTACTCCAGCCCGGTTCAATAAGATGACCGTTTTCGTCAAGAAGATTGTGGCTGTTTACTACTTCGTGATTTCTCATAACATACTCCCTAAATTATGTAATCAAAATTTGAAATGTCCGAATTTCTGTCGACAATATCCTGCAAAGTAATGCTGTCAAGATATTCGGAAATAACCTTGTACAACCCTTTCCAAATAGGAAGAGTGATACAATCCTCCGCTCTGTCACACAAAATAGGCGAATTGTCAAGACAAGACACGGGAGCGAGTCCGCCCTCTGTCAAACGCAGAATATCTCCTACTGTGTATTCATTTGCGCTTTTTGCCAGTCTGTAACCGCCCTGGTAGCCTCTGTTTGTACGAAGAACATCAGGTTTATTAAGAATTGCCACAATTTGTTCCAAATATTTTTTGGAAATTTCCTGTCTGTTTGCTATATCCTTCAAAGACACATATCCATCGCCTTGATTTTGTGCCAAGTCAATCATCATACGCAGCGCATATCTGCCTTTTGTAGAAATTTTCAAAACATCATCTCCATTCCTTGTTTTAATAATACCACCATTTTAGTAGGTTTTCAAGGATTTTATTAAAAAATACGGCATAAAGAACAATCTTTATGCCGTACTTTTATATTTTAGGAGTTAAACTGAAACTCACCGTCGGCGAAATCGACAGTGCACTTTGAGCCCTCGCCGATTGTCTTGTCAAGAATAAGCTCGGAAAGTCTGTCCTCAATCTTTGACTGAATTGCACGACGAAGCGGTCTTGCGCCATAGGTTTTATCAAAGCCCTCTTTTGCAAGTTCCGTGATGGCATTGTCTGTAAAATCAAGTTCAATGCCAAGGTCGGCTGTTCTCTTCTTCAAAGATTTAAGCATACGCTTTGCAATTTCTTCAATATCGTTTTGGTTAAGTTGATTGAACACAATAATATCGTCAAGACGGTTAAGAAATTCAGGCTTAAAGGTCTTTTTCAAATCAGGCATTACCAAATCTTCAATCGAAAGTTTCTTGCCGTCCTCCTGAACAAAGCCAAGGGCAAGTTTTTCATCGGTAATTTTTGAAGCACCGACGTTAGAAGTCATAATGATGATTGCATTCTTGAACGAAACCTTTCTGCCCTGTGAATCAGTCAATACACCATCCTCAAGAATTTGAAGAAGCATATTGAACACATCAGGATGAGCTTTTTCGATTTCATCAAAAAGTACAACGCTGTATGGTTTTCTTCTGATTTTCTCGGTCAACTGACCACCCTCGTCAAAACCGACATATCCCGGAGGCGCACCGATAAGTTTTGATACGGTGTGCTTTTCCATATATTCGGACATATCAAGCTTGATAATTGCATTTTCATCGCCGAACATTGCTTCTGCAAGCGATTTACAAAGTTCTGTTTTACCAACACCGGTAGGGCCAAGGAAGATAAACGAACCAATAGGTCTGTTAGGATTTTTAAGTCCTACTCTGCCTCTCCTGATTGCCTTTGAAATTGCACTTACAGCCTTGTCTTGACCGACAATTCTTTCGTGCAAAATATTTTCCATATTAAGCAATCTTTCGCTTTCTTCTTTAGTAAGTTGACTTACAGGAACACCTGTCCATTGCGAAACAACCTGTGCGATTTCCTCGCTTGAAACAGCCTTTGCGTCGTGATTTGACGAATTACGCCACTTTGACTTTTCATCTTCAAGAAGCTTTTTGAGTTCGTTTGCCTTATCTCTAAATTTTGCGGCTTCTTCAAACTTTTGATTGTTGACTGCGTCCTGCTTTTCGGCGTTAAGTCGCTTGATTTCTTCTTCCATATCCTTAAGATTTTGCGGAAGTGTGTAAGCATTGAGTCTTACAACCGAAGCAGCCTCATCAATAAGGTCGATAGCCTTATCAGGCAAAAATCTGTCGTTGATATATCTTGATGAAAGCTTTACTGCCGAGTCGATAGCGTCGTCGGTAATCTTTACCTTGTGGTGCGCTTCGTACTTGTCACGAAGTCCTTTAAGGATTTCAACTGTTTCTTCTTCGGTTGGTTCACCGACTGTTACAGGCTGAAATCTTCTTTCAAGTGCGGCGTCTTTTTCGATATTCTTTCTGTATTCGGAAATGGTTGTTGCACCGATTACTTGGATTTCGCCACGAGCAAGTGACGGTTTGAGAATGTTGGCAGCGTCAACTGCACCTTCGGCTGCACCTGCGCCCATAATGTTGTGGATTTCATCAATAAAGAGGATGACATCCTTATTGTCCTTGACTTCATCCATTGCCTTTTTGATTCTTTCTTCAAAGTCGCCTCTGTACTTTGTACCTGCAACCATTGAAGTCAAATCAAGTGAATAAATGGTTTTGTTTGCAAGCATTTCAGGAACTTCGCCGTTAACGATTTTAAGTGCAAGTCCCTCTGCGATTGCGGTTTTGCCGACACCCGGTTCACCGATAAGGCAAGGATTGTTTTTGTTTCGTCTTGAAAGAATTTGAATAACTCTTTCAATTTCCTTTTCTCTGCCGATTACAGGGTCAATCTTGCCCTGCTTTGCAAGTTCTGTAAGGTTCTTGCCAAATTCATCAAGGGTCGGAGTTTTGCTCTTGCCCTTTTTCTTTGATGATGACTGAGGGTTTGAGTCGTAGCTGTTTGAACTCAAATCGGTAATCAAATCATCAAATACTCTTTGAGAATCTGTACCAAGTTCATTGATGAACTTTACGGCATAACTGTCGTCCTCCTTGAGAAGTGCGGCGAGCAAATGTTCAACACTTACATAGGAATTACGCATTGTCCTTGCAATTTGAAAAGAAATTTCAATTATTCTCTTTGCTCTCGGTGTGAAATCATCGGGAGTAAGAGATGTCGGGTTGCCGACGCCTATTTCCTCACGGATAAGGCGATCCACGCCCTCATAAGTAATGTTATTGTCAGTGAGTGCAGGAATGGTTGAATCGGTTGAAAGCAAGCCTATAAGGATATGCTCTGTGCCGATATAATTGTGACCGTATGCCTGTGCACTTTTGATTGCGAGGTTAAGCACCTCATTAGCTTTCGTAGTAAATGAATTAAAACGATACATAATATCATCGCCTTTCACTGTAAATTAATTAACAGTGCGAAACACTACACCAATTTTTCTCTGACTATTTGTGCTCTTAAGGTTTCGCACATTGACTGAGTTAAATCTGATTTTGATGACTCAACAAGAGTTGCATCAAAAAGGTTGTACATCATATCCCCGATAAGTTCGTATGAATAATCAAAATATCCGAGCGAAATACCGAGTCTGACTAACGAAATACTGTTTAAGAATTCATCAACAGACAGCTTTCTTGCAAGTTTAAGTATGCCCAAGGTTCGATATATTTTATCCTCACATTCCGGGTTTTCTTTGAGAGAATCTCTGAGTTTTCGTTCTTGAAGTACAATTTGATTGCAAACCGAATTCAAATTATTAATTGCACTTTTCTCGGTGATACCGAGAGTTACCGTATTTGTAAGGATATAAAAATCTCCTGCTCCGCCGTCATACATTTCGCTGAGAACAAAGCCAAGCTTTGAAACCGTGGTTGACAACTTTGGAATGACATTCTTTTGAGCAAGTGCCGGCAAATGAAGAACGATTGAAACATTAAGTCCTGTACCCAAATTGTACGGAGATGATGTCAAAAATCCGTATTTATCAGAATATGCAATCGGAAGTCCGTCAATCAATATATCATCAATGTCGTTTGCTTTGTTATAAGCATCAACAGGATTTTGACCTGCGGAAAACGATGAAACTTTGATGTGGTCATCATCGTTTATCATAATGCTGACATCCTCATTCTTTGAAAGAAGAAACGAAGAATTCTGCTTTGCAAAATTGTCGCAAATCAAGTCCTTTTCCGCATAAGACAAAGCCTTTGCTTTTGAAATATCGGAGGTATTGACTAAATCAAATTCCTGTGCAAGCGGTGAATTTTTTATACAGGCAAAAACCTTTTTAACTACCGCTCTTTTGATGTCGTCATTCATTCTTATCGGGAACGGTGTGTGCGCCAAATTTCGCATAAGCACAGCCTTTGAATACAACACAACATCCGAATTTTCAGATGTTTTCTTATATCTGCTTTCCATCATCAATCCTCCTTGTTAAGTTCCTTGATTTTATCTCGAAGAACCGCCGCATCTTCAAATCTTTGTTCCTTTACGGCTTGTTTAAGTTCTTCCTTGAGTTGAGTCAAGGTGTCGTTAGCTGATTTCTTTTCGGTATTTGTAGCCTCGGTATAGGTTACATTCTTACCAATATGTTTTACATTTCCGTGGATTTTTTCAACGCTCGGAGAAAGTCTGTCATCAAACTTGTCGTAGCAATCCGAACAACCCACATGACCGGAATTCACAATATCATTAAGTGTTGAACCGCAAGTTGCACAGCTGTTCAATCCGACAAGCGAATTAAATGCGCTTGCACCTGCGCCCAAAAGATTGCCGAAGAAACTGTCGCCGAAAAAGCTATCGGCTGAAAATGGCTCAAAGCTAAAATCATTCATAACTCCGAGTTCTCTTGCACAATCCTCGCAAAGATACATTTCTTCCTTTTGACCATTAATAATTCTTTGAATATGAGTGTTAGCCTCATTCATATGACAATGTGTACATTTCATAAATAACGCCTCCCATTTAATCAATATATGCAAGGAGCATCTGCTTTAGCTGTCTTGCACGAATTGCATTTGTGTATTCCTTTGGAACACCTTTAAAATTGCTGTCTGCAACAGCGCAAACCATCATTTTGGTTGCCTTGTCATTAATTAATTTTTGATAATTACAATTTATTAAATTTGCCTTTGCACTTCTCTCGTCAATACTGTTTCCTATTGAATTAATGAAGCCCATTAAAGCGTTTTGCGGAGAAGTTGCACGGGTGATTAAGATATATCCTCCGCCGCCTCGCCTGCTCTCAATCTGATAGCCGGCTTCGGGGGTAAACCTTGATGTAATCACATAGTTAATTTGGCTTGGCACACAACCGATTCTGTTTGCTAAATCATTACGCTGAATTTGAACTGTTGATGTATTGTCATCAAACATATCAAGTATCATATCAGCTATTACATCACTCATCTTCATTTCTTAATCATCTTCTTTCAATTTGTATTGGGCAATTGTCAAACTCTGACTTTGACTTTCTTTGTCCTTTAATTGTGTTATATCACAAAGGTCAGGAAAAGTCAATAGATTTTTTGACTTTTTTTAAAAAAATATTTTTGTCGAAAAAGTAACCACAAATGTAAGGAAATCATAAAATAAAATATATGCCTTTGGCTGTTATGGCAGGCGTATATAATATGATGAAAAGGTGATAAATTATGATGATATATAATCAAAGGGAGCAATGCTGCGTATGCCCTGCTCCGACAAGACCTTGTCCGTGTCCTCCGCCACCTCCGCCAAGACCTCCGTACCCTCCTACTCCGCCTGAGCCTATTCCTGTGCCATATCCGGTAGTCGGTCCGACAGGTCCGACCGGACCAATGGGACCTATGGGTCCGCAAGGCGTACAGGGCTATCAAGGAACGCAGGGCCCTATAGGACCGACAGGTCCTCAAGGTATTCCGGGTCCTGACGGTGCAACAGGTCCAACGGGTCCACAGGGTGTTCCAGGTGCCGTAGGCGCAACAGGTGCGGTAGGTCCGACAGGTCCTCAAGGTCCACAGGGTATTACAGGTGCAACAGGTGCAGTTGGTCCGACAGGACCTCAAGGTCCGCAAGGTATTGCAGGTGCAACAGGTGCAGTTGGTCCGACAGGACCTCAAGGTCCGCAAGGTATTGCAGGTGCAACAGGTGCAGTTGGTCCGACAGGACCTGCGGGCAGAATTAGCGAATATGCGTCATTTTATGCACTTGCCCCAAATGATAATCCTACCGCTATTGCACAAAATGCAGCAGTTGAGTTTCCGAATACGGCAGCCTCAACAACAGGCATTACAAGATTAACTAATTCAACATTTAATTTAGCAGATACAGGAACTTATCTTATAATGTTTAAGGTAAATACAAATACAGCCGGTCAATTAGGCATTGCGGTTAACGGTGCTGTTCAACCGAATGCAACATTCGGAAATGCAGCCGACGACGGAATAATTGAAGGCAAAACAATTATTACAACAACAGCGGCAAATACTGTTTTAAGCATTGTAAATCCTATCACAACAGCCGTTACCGTTACACCGTCTGCAGGCGGTACACAAGCTACAGTATCGGATTTTACAATTATAAAACTTGCGTAAATAAAGGTGGCTTATGCCACCGTACATAGAGGTGACTTTGTGAAAATTGCAGTATATGCAATCTCAAAAAACGAAGAAAAATTTGTTGAGCGTTGGGTAGAATCTATGAGCGAGGCAGACGAAATATATGTTGCCGACACAGGTTCAACAGACAACACCGTTGAGTTATTAAAGGAAAAAGGTGTTATTGTAAATTCTATCAACATTGAACCTTGGAGGTTTGACACGGCACGAAATAAATCGTTGGAATTTGTAAGCAAGAATATTGATATTTGCGTCTGCACCGACCTTGACGAAGTGTTCTCAAAAGGTTGGAGAAAAGAATTGGAAGAAAAATGGACAAACGGCACAACAAACGCAAGATATAATTACATTTGGAGTTTTGATGAAAACGGGAAACCGCAAATGCAGTTTTACATTGAAAAAATCCATTCAAGGCATAATTTTAAATGGATATATCCCGTTCACGAAGTTTTGAAATATACAGGTGAACAACAGCAAAAATATATCACATTGGACAATGTAATTCTAAAGCATTATCCCGACAAAAAGAAATCAAGAGGTCAGTATTTGCCGCTTCTTGAATTATCGGTAAAAGAAAACCCGAATGACGACAGAAATATGCACTACCTCGGACGAGAATATATGTTTTATAAAATGTACGACAAAAGCATTGAAACATTGAAAAAGCACCTTGCGTTGCCAAGTGCCAAATGGAAAGACGAGCGTTGTGCATCAATGCGTTATATTGCAAAATGTTACATCAAAAAAACAGATTATAGTCAAGCAGAGTTGTGGTACGAAAAAGCGATAAAAGAAGCTCCGTATTTGCGAGAACCGTATATTGAATATGCACAGCTTGAATATGAACTCCAAAATTGGAACAAAGTCACAGAATCAGTTGAAAACGCTTTGAAAATCACGGAGCGACCTATGACATATATCAGCGAGGATTATTGCTGGGGGTATCTGCCGTACGATTTGCTTGCAATTGCATATTTCAATTTGAACAATTATCCATTATCATTAAAAAATGCTGTGTCTGCATATCTTCTTGAACCTGAAAACGAAAGACTAAAGGACAATATGCAAAAAATAAAGGAATTCATCAATTGACGAATTCCTAAATTCTTTATTTAATGATTGTGTATCCTGCATCAACAACGGCTTGTTCCAAAGTTGCTGTATCAACATCCTTGGAAAGTTCAACGGTTGCCTGCTTTTCGGTATGACTTGCAGTAGCTGAAGTTACGCCATCAATTGCTTCGAGTGCTTTTTTAACGGCAGCTTCGCAATGCGGGCACATCATTCCGTCAATTTTAATTGTCTTTGTCATTTTAAATTCCTCCGTATAATCTATAATTACTTCTTTTTTAATTTTTATGTCATTTTTTTGACTTGTCACATTCACAAAATTAAGTCTTAAAGCATTCATAACAACGCAAAAGCTTGAAAGGCTCATTGCAGCCGCACCAAACATAGGATTGAGCGTCCAACCTGTGATTGGAATCCACACACCGGCAGCCAACGGAATACCGATAATATTATAAATGAAAGCCCAGAACAGATTTTCTTTTATATTGGTCAATGTATGACGGCTGAGCCTGATTGCAGAGCAAACATCGGATAGTTTGCTATTCATCAAAACAACATCTGCGCTGTCAACCGCAACATCCGCACCTGCACCGATTGCAATGCCGACATCTGCCCTTGTGAGAGCCGGAGCGTCATTTACACCGTCACCAACCATAGCTACTTTGCCGAATGATTGAAGCTTTTTTACAACAGCTTCTTTACCGTCAGGGAGAACATCCGATATAACCATATCAACGCCTGTTTGCTTGCCGATTGCGTCAGCAGTTCGTTTGTTGTCGCCTGTGAGCATAACAACCTTTATTCCCATATTTTTAAGTTGCTTGATTGCTTCCGGACTGTCTTGTTTGATTGTGTCGGCAACGGCAATAACACCAATCAACTTTTCATCTTTTGCAAAAAGCAAAGGAGTATTGCCGTCATTTGACAATCTCTCAATATCATTTTTGACTGATGAAATATCACAAACAGTTGAGATATATTTTGAACTGCCTGCATAAATTTTGGAATTTTCCAAAGTTCCGCACAAGCCGTTGCCTGTTTTAGATTCAAAATCTGTAACATCAAGCGATGAAATTTGCATTTCTTCAGCCTTTTCCACTATAGCTTTTGCAAGCGGATGTTCACTTTTTATTTCGAGCGAATACGCAATTTGCAAAAGGTCATTTTCGGAAATATCAATAGGAATTACATCGGTAACCTTTGGTTTGCCCTCGGTTATAGTACCCGTTTTGTCAAGAACAACTATTTGAGTTTTGCCTGCTTCTTCAAGAGAAACGGCGGTTTTAAACAAAATACCGTTCTTTGCCCCTTTGCCGTTGCCAACCATAATCGCAACAGGAGTTGCCAAACCGAGAGCACAAGGACAACTGATAACCAAAACACTGATTGCTCTGCTGAGTGCATATCCAAACGGTTTTGGCACAATCAACCACACGATAAAAGTGATAATCGCAATAGCAATAACAGTCGGAACAAACACCCCGGACACCCTATCGGCAAGTTTTGCAATAGGTGCTTTTGTAGCCGAAGCATCCGACACGAGATTGATTATCTGTGCCAATGTTGTATCTTCTCCGACTCTCGTAGCCTTGCATTTCAAGAAGCCTGATTTGTTGATAGTTGCTGATGTAACCTTATCATCAACTGCTTTGTCAACAGGCAAACTTTCACCCGTAAGAACAGACTCATCAACTGCACTTTCGCCGTCAATAACTATTCCGTCAACAGGAATGCTCTCGCCCGGTCTGACAACAAAAACATCACCGACAGCAACATCGTCAATATCAACCGTTATTTCTTTGCCGTCACAAATAACATTTGCTGTTTTCGGAGAAAGCGACATCAAGCCTTTCAAAGCATCGGTTGTTCTGCCTTTTGAATATGCTTCAAGAGTTTTGCCGACCGTAATCAGGGCAAGAATCATAGCTGCGGATTCAAAATAAAAATCATCCATATATGACATAACCGCAGACATATCGCCTTTTGTTTGTGCAACCGTCATTGCAAAAAGCGCATAGGTGCTGTATACAAACGATGCACCGCTTCCGAGAGCAACAAGGGTATCCATATTTGGTGATCTGTGTATAAGTCCTTTAAAGCCACTGATAAAGAAATTTTGATTTATCACCATAATGATGATGGCAAAAAGCATTTGAGCAAGCCCCATGGCAATATGGTTGTTTTCCATAAAAATCGGAAGTTTCCACCCCCACATCATATGCCCCATAGAGATATACATCAATGGTGCAAGGAACAGCAAAGATGCTACAAGTCGCTTAACTAATTTGGGTGTTTGGGTATCTTTCAATTCATCATCGGAATTACTTTTAACTTTTTTATTTTTTATTTTAAGCGAAGCTCCGTATCCTGCCTTTTCCACCGCATCAATAATTTCTTTTGATGTTGCGGTGCCCTCAACGCCCATTGAGTTTGTCAACAAATTTACAGAGCAAGAAGAAACTCCGTCGACCGAGCTAACCGCTTTTTCCACTCTTGCGGAACAAGCAGCACAGCTCATACCTGTCACATTATATTGAGTCATTTTTACCTCGTTTCTTAATTTTGCAATAATAACACAAAGGCAATCAGCCGCAAAAGCCTATTGTGTTAATATGATTACCGAGTAATCACCTTCCAAATAAATAATATACACAAAATATCAATTTGTCAATTTATACTTTACATATTATGTGCAAAAATATATAATAGCCTTTGGTGATGAAATGAAAAAATTATTAATTATAAATGCTTCTCCGAGAGAAAACGGAGTTTGTGCAGAGGTTTTAAAACAAATCAAACCTTATTTTATTGATTGCGAAACAAAGGAATATAATGTATACAAACTCGACCCTCTGCCATGCAAGGCATGCGGATATTGCGAAATGCACAACGGCTGTGCAAACAAAGACCTTGACTTTTTCTTTTGGGATTTAAAAGAGGCGGACTATGTTGCAATTCTTTCTCCGATGTATAACAACTTCTTCCCTGCTCCGCTGAAGGCTCTTATGGACAGATTTCAACGCTTTTGCAGTGCAAAATATCTGCGTGGCGACAGCGAACCTATCGGCAAACAAAAGAGCGTAGGTCTTGTAATCACAAGCGGAACGAACGCACGAGAATGTGCAAACTATATGTCAAACAGCGTCAAGCAACTGTTCTCCCCTCTCGGCGGTGAATTGAAAGCACGATACTACATACCCGGCACAGATTCGAACAACTACACATTCAATATAGTTGAACTTGAAAAATTTGTGCACCAAATCAAAAAATAGCAACTAACAAAGGCTGTTGAGAAAGACTCTGAATTTCATTTTCTTGCGAAGGAAGATGTACGATGGT
>CABQCC010000032.1 GCA_902462495.1 uncultured Eubacterium sp.
CGTTCCAAAGGTCGTTACCCTCTCTTGAACGCTCACCGACACCTGTGAAGATGGAATAACCGCCGTGCTGAGTTGCAACATTGGTGATAAGTTCCTGAATAAGTACGGTTTTACCTACACCGGCACCGCCGAACAAACCGATTTTACCACCCTTTTGGTAAGGAGTAAGAAGGTCGATAACCTTGATACCTGTTTCCAAAATTTCTACTTCGTCCGATTGCTCGTCAAAGCTCGGAGCTTTACGGTGAATTGACCAGTGCTCCTCGTTATCCAAATTTTCCAAATCATCTATGGTTTCGCCGACAACATTGAAAAGTCTGCCCAAAGTTTTTTCGCCGATAGGCACTTTGATTGAATCGCCTGTTGCGGCAACCTGCATATCCTTGTACAAGCCCTCAGAAGCGGCAAGCATAATGCAACGAACTGTGTTTCCGCCGATATGCTGTGCAACTTCCATAACGGCACGCTTGCCGTCGTTTTCGACTTCGAGTGCTTCCTTGATTTTTGGAAGCTCGCCGTCAAACTGTACATCAACAACAGGTCCCATAACTTGTGTTATTTTACCGTAATTCATACTATTATTACCTTTCTGAAAGGTTGTTATTGAGCCTCTTGAGCAGCGTGACTTGCGCCGCCGCAAACCTCACTGATTTCCTGTGTAATCGCTGCCTGTCGTGCTCTGTTAAACTGAATGGACAAATCTTTAATCATAGAATTGGCGCTGTCCGATGCGTTTTGCATTGCCATCATACGAGCGTTGTGCTCGCTGCAATAGCTCTCTACAAGTGCACCGTACACAAAGCCTGCAATATAGCTTGGAGCAATAGAATCAAACGCAGTTTTTACATCAGGCATAAATACCGCATCATTGTAGTGCTCAACAAGTTCGTTGCTTTGCATATTGATACTGCCCTTCTTCAACGGAAGAAGCTGAGTGCTGACCGCCTCAACCGTCATTGAATTGACCATTTTTGTATATACAACATGAACCTCGTCAATCTTTTTGTCAAGAAACATCGAAACGATTTTTTCGCTGATATGTCTTGCACGGTTAACAGTAGGATTTTGTGCCGCATATCTGAAATTAATGTCAATCGGAATTTCCTTTTTTTCAAAGAAATGTCTGCCGAGCTGACCGACAACAAAAAGCATATTGTTGCATCCGTCATCAACTGTGCACTTCTCGGCAAGCTTGATAACATTGTGGTTATATGCACCTGCCAAGCCCTTATCGGCAGTAATTACAAGATATGCAACGATTCTGTCATCGCCGACTTTGTTTGGTCTTTCGTCAAAATATACCGAACCGACCTCCGGCGCAACATCCAAAATCTTTGCAAGACTGTCTTGAATCATAAAGAAATAAGGCTCTGTGTTTTTTAAATCTCTGCGGGCTTTTTGAAGTTTTGACGAGGACACCATATACATCGCATTTGTGATTTTCATAGTGTCCTTGATAGACTTTATTCTGCCCTGGATTTCTCTTGCATTAGCCATTATTTGCCTTTCCGAATTCATCAATCACATCGAGGATTGAAGCCTTCAAATCATCATCAAGCACCTTTTGAGTGTTGATTTCAGCAACAAGGTCGCTGTGATGATTTTCAAAATATTCGAGCATTTCGCCCTGATAGCTCTTGATTTTGTCCTTTGGCACATCAACAAACTTCTTGCCGATTGCACCAACAAGAGTGATAACCTGCTGTGCAAGTGACATTGGGTGAGTAAGCGGTTGCTTAAGAAGTTCCATAAGACCCGAACCGTACTTAAGTTGCATCTTTGTGTCATCATCCAAATCAGAGGAGAACTGGGTGAACACTTCCATTTCTCTGAACTGTGCCAAATCAACACGAAGTGAGCCTGCTGCTTTCTTCATAGCCTTTGTTTGAGCCGCACCGCCGACACGGGATACGGAAAGACCGACATTAACCGCAGGTCTTTGACCTGAGAAGAAAAGGTCACTTTCGAGATAAATCTGACCGTCTGTAATTGAAATAACATTTGTCGGGATGTATGCAGATACATCGCCTGCCTGAGTTTCGATGATAGGCAAGGCTGTGATTGAACCGCCACCAAGCTCGTCACTCAAACGGCTTGAACGCTCAAGAAGTCTTGAGTGCAAATAGAATACATCGCCGGGGTAAGCCTCTCGTCCGGGCGGTCTGCCCAAAAGAAGAGAGATTGCACGATAAGCAACAGCGTGCTTGCTCAAATCGTCATACACGATGAGGCAATCCTTGCCCTTGTACATAAAGTATTCAGCCATAGCCGTTGCCGAATACGGAGAAATATATTGAAGTGAAGCCGCATCCGATGCTGTTGAGCACACAACGATTGTGTAATCCATAGCACCGTTCTTTTTGAGTGTGTTAACAAGTTTTGCAACAGTTGACGCTTTTTGACCGATGGCATTGTAAACACAGATTGTGTCCTTGCCCTTTTGGTTAATGATAGTGTCAATTGCAATAGATGTTTTACCTGTCTGACGGTCACCGATGATAAGTTCACGCTGACCTCTGCCTATCGGGAACATAGAGTCGATAGCAAGAATACCTGTTTCCATCGGCTTTGAAACCGATTTTCTGTCAACGATTGACGGAGCCGGTTGCTCAACCAAACGGTAATCGCTCGCTTCGATATCTCCCAAGCCGTCAATTGGCTCGCCGAGAGCATTTACAACTCTGCCGACAAAATTGTCGCCTACCGGAACGCCTGCTTTTCTCTTTGTACGCTTAACCTTTGTGCCCTGCTCGATTTCGTCATCCGAACCAAAGAGGATACAGCCGATTGAGTCGTGGTTGATGTTTTGAACCATGCCCTTTGTGCCGTCCTCAAACACAACGATTTCGCCGTACATTGCATTGCCGAGTCCAACGATTGTTGCGATATTATCGCCAACCTTGACTACCTGACCGACTTCTTCGCCCTGAAGATTATCTTTGAAGGACTTAATATCCTTGCGCAAAACTTCAAGCACCTCTTTGTTGCTTCCAGTGCTTTCCTTGGCAGTACGAAGAATTTGCTCCTTGATAGTCTGCATCTTTGTTTTGAGAGAGAAGTCATACTCCTTGCCCTCAACGGCAATTACAAAACCACCAACCAAAGACGCATCTTTTTTTATGTCAACAACAACATTTTCGCTCTTTGTTTCCTTACGAACGAAGTCCTCAATACCCTTGAGTTGCTTTTCGTCAGGAGGGTTGATGCAAGTTACTGTTGCATGAACGATATTCTTTTTTCTGTCACCTTCAACGATATATGCCTCAATAAGCTCCTCGAGGTCGCCGCATTGGCACTTCTCGGCAAGCTCGCCCAAAAATTCTCTTACGGACGGAGCAAACAAATCGTTGATTACCTGCTGTTTTTCCTCGGCAGGATAGTTTGGATTGTTGAGTGTTTCACGAAGTTCCTCGCTGCTGTTGTACAATCTCAACGCATCTTCCAAGCTACCTACGCTGACTTGGTTTGAAAGCAGGTTTTGGATATATAAATCTTGATTTTTAATCATTAATCTTCACTGCTTTCGTTTAAAAATTTGTCATAAATTTCTGCATCGGTTTTTGCGCTTACGCTTTCGCCGACAACCTTTTGTGCTGCCTCCATAGCAAGCTTTGCAAGCTCTTCCTTAACATCTCGACGGGCATTTTCGGTATCCAACTCGATTTGCTTTTGAGCGTCTTGCTTAAGCCTTGTGGCATCATTATTTGCTTTGTCAAGGATTTTGTTATATTCAACCTTTGCCTTATCCCTTGCATCGGAAATAATTTCCTTTGCCTCGGTGTTGACATTTTTGATTTTATCCTCATAATCAGCCATTTTTTCGTTTGCGGCGTTAACCGTATCTTCAGCCTCTTTGAACTGATTGTCAATCAATTCCTTTCTTGCCTGAAGTGTCTTTTTGATTGGCTTGATAAGGAAAAATCTCATCAAAAGATAAAATATAATCAGATTGAATATTGTCCAAAGCAAATTAAAATCAAACTTTAACATTTGTTAATTTCCTTTCAATCAATAATGAACGGCGAACTATTTTACCATAAAGATAATCAAAATTGCACCAATCAAGCCGTAAATAGCTGTTGCCTCTGACAAAGCGGCACCGAGAATAAGTGTTGTTTGAATTTTACCTGCCATTTCAGGCTGACGAGCCTGAGCTTCTACTGCCTTACCTGTTGCGATACCGATACCGATACCTGCACCGAGTCCACACAAAAGTGCAATACCTGCACCGATTGCGATAATTGATCCTGTCATAATTTTATCTCCTTAAAATATAAATCGTTGTTTATGTGCTTAAGCCGCAGCTTTAGCTTCTTTTTTTGCTTGTTTTTTTGCCAATTTCTCGGCTTTCTTTTGTGCCTTACGCATTTTCTTTGCTTCCTTAGGCTCTTCTTCGGACTCCTCTACGGCTTCCTGAAGGTAAATAGCTGTCAAGAAACAGAAAATGTACGCTTGCAACAGTCCGTCAAACAAATCGAAGTAGAGGCTGAACACAGCCGGAAATCCGAATTTCATAAACGGAACCGCTTTGATTAACTCCATAATGGTAAATGCTGCGATAATGTTACCGAAAAGTCGCATACAAAGTGAAAGCGGCTTGGTGAACACTTCAAGAATATTGATAGGAGTTACAATCCACACAGGTTTTGTGAATTCCTTAAACCTGCCGAGGACACCCTTGTCCTTAAAGGCACAATATTCTACGAGCACGATTGTGGTAAGTGCCATTGCCGCAGTTACCTGCATACTTTTTGTAGGCGGCTTGAATCCCAGAAGTCCAATCATATTGGACACACCGATGAACAAAGCCATACTCATAAGCCACGGAATGTATTTTTCCACTTTCGGACCCATTACGGTTTTGAAAAATGCTTCTGCCTTTTCATAGCACATTTCGAGTATCATCTGACGCTTGGATATTTCGCCCTGAACCTTTAAGTTTCGGGTGAGGAATATAGCCAAAATTGTCACAGCGACAATAATAATCCAAGAAACAACCGTGCTCTCATCAAAGCCTACATGCACGCCCTTGATATCAAAGCCGAACACTTCGTCAATGTTGAGTTGCTTTTGGAGTTCTTCCTGCAAATTGACGCTCATACTAATAGGTGCTATTGTCATCGTCATTCCTCCATTTCCCATATATTTGCAGGTTTGAAAAGATTGTTATTTTTTTCACCTGCTTTCACTCTCATTATAACTACGAAATTTGAATTTTGCAATACAGCTTTTTCATTTTTTTGACATTCATATGATAAAAATAACCAAGAAAAGTGAAGTAATTTTGTGCAACTTTATACCTACCGTTAACATTCGCTTTACTCTCTGTATATAAGCTGTACTATACCACCATACTGAATGTAATATCTTTACAAAGAAGCAGGTTATTTTCAAAAATCGGTTTACTTTTTTGGAAATATCATTTATAATAAAAGGCTGAAACGAATATATAATGTAAATAATATTATTATGGGAGATAGTTATGGCAAATAATCAGAAAAAAATGGTTGATGACATCACATCAATGGATGTGGACTTTGCCAAGTGGTACACCGATGTGTGCAAAAAGGCAGAGCTTATCGAATACACAAGCGTTAAGGGCTGTATGGTAATCAGACCTTACGGCTATGCAATTTGGGAAAACATCCAAAGAATACTTGACGGAATGTTCAAGGCAACAGGTCACGAAAATGTTTGTATGCCGATGTTCATCCCTGAATCATTGCTCCAAAAGGAAGCCGACCATGTTGAGGGCTTTGCGCCTGAATGTGCGTGGGTAACCTACGGCGGAAACGAAAAACTTGAGGAGCGTCTTTGCGTTAGACCTACAAGTGAAACTCTTTTCTGCGAGCACTTCAAAAACATTGTTCACTCTCACAGAGATTTGCCTAAACTCTACAATCAATGGGTATCTGTTGTAAGATGGGAAAAGACGACAAGACCGTTCCTCCGTTCAAGAGAATTTTTGTGGCAGGAGGGTCACACACTCCACGCAACACCTGAGGAGGCAATTGAGGAAACAGAAAAAATGCTTGGCATCTACACCAAGTTCTGCCAAGAGGATTTGGCTATGCCTGTTATCCAGGGTCAAAAGACAGATAGCGACAAGTTTGCAGGTGCTGAAAGAACATACTGCATCGAGGCACTTATGCACGACGGCAAGGCACTTCAGGCAGGCACAAGCCACTACTTTGGCGACGGCTTTGCAAAGGCATTTGACATTCAGTTTGCAGACAAGAACAATCAGCTCCAATACCCACATCAAACATCTTGGGGTGTAACAACCCGTCTTATCGGCGCAATCATTATGACTCACGGTGACGACAACGGACTTGTTCTTCCGCCGGCTGTTGCACCGATTCAGGCAATTGTTATTCCTGTTGCACAGCACAAGGACGGCGTTCTTGATGCGGCAAACGAACTTTGCGACAGACTCAACAAGGTTTGCAGAGCAAAGATTGACGATTCAAACAACACTCCGGGCTGGAAGTTTGCGGAATACGAAATGAAGGGTGTTCCTGTAAGAATCGAACTCGGCCCAAGAGATATCGAAGCAGGTCAATGCGTTGTTGTTACCCGTCACAACAGAGAAAAGACAATCGTTCCTCTTGACAAGATTGAAGAAGTTATCCTTGAAAAGCTTGAAGAAGTACGCAAGGGCATCTACGAAAAAGCTCTTGAAAACAGAGAACGCAGAACATACATTGCACACAATATGGACGAAATCATTGCCGACCTTGAAAAGAACGGCGACGGCTTTGTAAAGGCTATGTGGTGCGGTGACGAGGCTTGCGAGGACAAGGTTAAGGAAGTTACCGGTGTCGGTTCTCGTTGCATTCCGCTTGACCAAGAGCACATTGATGACAAGTGCGTGTGCTGCGGCAAACCTGCCAAATGTATGGTTTACTGGGGCAAGGCTTATTAATTTAGCAAAAACAAAAACCGTCAGGGCGAAGCAAATCGCTCTGACGATGAAATAATGTAACATATATTATTTAGGAGGCATTACTATGTCAGTATTAGTAACAGGCGGACTCGGCTACATCGGTTCGCACACATGCGTTGAACTTATGAATGCGGGATTTGATGTTGTTGTTGTAGACAATCTTTACAACTGCAAAAAATCATCTTATGACAGAATCAAGGCTCTTGTCGGAAAGGATTTCCCTTTCTATCAGGTAGACATCAGAGATAAAGAAGGTATGCAAAAGGTTTTTGAAGCCGAAAACATCGACAGCGTTATCCACTTTGCCGGTCTTAAAGCTGTTGGCGAAAGCTGTGTAAAGCCTCTTGAATACTTCGACAACAACATCACAGGCACACTTGTTTTGCTTAATGTTATGAGAAACAACGGTTGCAAGAAGATTGTATTTTCATCATCGGCTACCGTTTACGGAATGAACAACATTTCTCCACTCACCGAGGATATGCAGGTTGGCGGTGTAACAAACCCATACGGCAGAACAAAGTACATCATTGAATGTATGCTCCAAGACCTTTATGCAAGCGACAACGACTGGAGCATCTGCTTGCTTCGTTACTTCAACCCAATCGGCGCACACAAGAGCGGCACAATGGGCGAAGACCCTAACGGAATTCCAAACAACCTTATGCCGTACATCACTCAAGTTGCTATCGGCAAGAGAGAAGAACTCGGTGTATTCGGTGACGATTACGACACACCTGACGGCACAGGCGTAAGAGATTACATCCATGTTGTTGACCTTGCACTCGGTCACCTCAAGGCTGTTGAAAAGGTCAGAGCAGATAAGGGCTTGTTTATCTACAACCTCGGTACAGGTATCGGTTACAGCGTTCTTGATGTTGTTCACGCTTTTGAAAAGGCAAGCGGAGTAAAGATTCCTTACTCAATCAAGCCACGCAGAGCAGGCGACATTGCAACTTGCTACAGCGACCCGTCCAAGGCTCTCAAGGAGCTTGGCTGGAAAGCTGAAAGAGGCATTGAAGAAATGTGCGAAGACTCTTGGAGATGGCAGAGTCAAAACCCTAATGGCTACCCAGACTAATAAGACTGCCCGATAAAATTCCTGAAACACGCCAAATATTATAAACCGAATTATGCCTCCTCTTATTTATAAGGGGAGGTGGCAACACGAAGTGTTGACGGTGGGGTTTTAAAAAAGCTGTAAGTTTGATACTTACAGCTTTTTTGGCGTGCTTCGGGAGTTTTTATCAGTTTTGAAAGAAGAAATCTTCTTCATCAATTAAGGCATATGCAAACAGCTTGTCGCTGTCGAGGTCAACACGGTGCATATCAACCGCATTGATTTTGTGGCAATTATAGGTTGTGTAATAATAAATTCCCTTGTCGGCATTGCAACAAGATGTATAAATCGTGATTTCATACTTGCCGTCGGCAACCTCGCAACAGCCTCGTTGCTGGTCTACAGAACCGAGAATGTGGAAAAACTGACCGACGCTTGATTTTTCGTCATCGGCTGACTTGGAATTGAGTTTTGTGAACGCAACCTTTGCGAATCGTGACGGTGACGACAAATCACCCGGCAAGCCGAGTGCGCCCATTCCCCTGCTGAAATACTGCAAATCCAAATCATAATTATTGTTCGGTTGCTGTGGAGAAAGCGACATATATTTGCTGAACTCATACATCTGCACATCAAACGGTGGATTGTTTGTGAGCACGCCGATTGGATTGTCGTGAATTTTCATTCCGTCCGCCATACATTCAAGAGTTATGCACTCGTTTTTGTCGCAGATAATATAATGAAGCTGTGCGGAAGTGAATTGTTCATTGTACGGAGTGTTTGTGATGTTTATATTACCGAGAAGTGCACGCACCTCCGACATATCCTTGCATTGGCACAAAATCCACGGGATAAGTTCAAACTGCGCAACATTTTGCTTGCCCTCGCAAGGCTCGGTTGCATAAACAGCATTGCCCACAAAATTAAGCCCCGCAATGCAAACGCCCTTTTCGTTTACGGCATCATAGTAAAGCGGGTAGCCATTTGCAATATGAGCCATACCGATAATGGCATAGTGATTGTCATTTTTGCCCTCAAAGCGAAAATCAAACGGATAGTTACGAGGTGTAACCGTGATGCTGTCGCCGTAAGAAAATTCATAATCGAGCGTTCTGCCAAAATAAAAATCCTTTGTTTTATAAGTTGCGGCTGTGCACATAAAATCATACTCCTTTACATTATTATATACCGAATTTTTTATATTAAAAAAACGACAAGGTAAAAACCTCGTCGTTGGTGCCGGCGGTGGGACTTGAACCCACACACCCAAACGGATAACAGATTTTGAGTCTGTCTCGTCTGCCAATTCCGACACGCCGGCAAATCAGTATTTATATTATATATAAAAACCTATATAAAGTCAACAGTTTTTTAAAAAAACAAAAGCCGAAGTTTTCGCCTCGGCTTTTACAATTATTATTTTTGCGTTTCGGCGTGATTCAGAAACTTTATCACAGCCTATAGTTACTTCTTGTCGATTTGCTTGCTGTACTTTGCAAGATAAACAGTTCTCATAAGGAAGCATTCTGCCTTTGGAACATAGTGTGAACGATTGAAAATATTGCAATCAATCTGAGCGGCAGCTCCCTTGTCCATAATAATATCAAGAGCCTGAAGGTCACCGTCATTGTTGCCTGTAATCATTGCACCCATTCCCTGAATGAGAACAGCGTTTCTGTCCTTGATTGACTTTGCAATTTCCTTTGCGCAATCGTCTGTGTCACCGTTAATCCACGGAACGCATTTTACATCAAGACCAACGATTTGAGCAAAATCATCAATCATTGGGTCCATAGTTTCATCAAGGCAAGACACAGCAACAACATCAGGAGTTGCAAGGTGCTTAATCATAGAAACATTTTCCGAATTATAAATTGCTCTGTGGATTTTTTCAACCTTTGGAGCAATGCCGTTGATTCCAAGACCTGTTGCTAGGTCAACATCAACTGTCTTTCCGCCAAATGTAAGAGTGAAGCGGTTTCCGCTTCTGACAGATGAACCGAGGTCGCAAATTTCAGACGGCATTTCGTCTGCACCGTTCTTCTTGAGGAAGTATGCTCTTCTTGCATCATCGGAATAAGTCTTATCCCAAGAATGACGAAGATAGTTATCCTTGATTACCTTTTCACAGCACTTTTCAAGATTTTCCGCAAGAGCAAATGCGTGGTCGTAATCATCGCCCATAACAAGAGCACCGTGGTGCATAAGCATAATTGCACGGGCACTCGGAGTCATTTCAATACATCTCTCAACCTTTCTGCGGAGAGAATCGGTTGTGGACATAGCATAATCGGCGCAAGGAACTTTGTTGCCCAAAACGCCCTTGAACTCATCATAAACATTTACAATATCCATACCTGTGATGGAAACGATTGTAGCCGCTCTTTGGTGAGTGTGAATAACAAAATCAACAGTCGGATGATGACGATACGCAGCTGCGTGAACGCCCTTTTCCGATGATGGCTTGATGTCGCCCTCGTGCGAGCAGTCAGCAATGTTAACAACTACAACTTCTTCAGGTGTAAGATCCTCATAGGCTCTGCCTGACGGAGTGATAACAAACTGTGTGTCGCTGATACGAGCAGAAACATTGCCCCATGTGCGGGCAATAAGACCGGATTCAACAAGCCTTTTGCCTGCTTCAACAACTAATCTTTTAGCTTCTTCAATTTGGTAAGCCATATTTTTCCCCTTATTAATACCTAAATAATATCTTTTTTATAAGCGACAAACGGGTGGTCGCAAAACCACCCTAATTATGCCGTTAATTAATAATCAATCTTTTCGCACTTTGAAAGAACCTTGTCGAATCTCTTGATACATTCGTCAATGTCTTCCTCAGTGTATGCACTTGATGTGTAAAGACGAGAACCTGCAAGTGTTACAAGACCCTCTGCCATATAAGCAGCGCCCATATATTGCATTTCTGTCTGGCGGATGCCTGTTTCTTTAAGTACACTTGGAATTGTCCAAGGCTTCTTCCAGTTAATTCTGAAGTGCATTGTTGCAACAGTGTGAAGCTGGCAAATTGAACCGACATTGTAGCATACGAACGGAAGGTCATACTTCTTGATTGATTCGTTAAGACCCTTAACAAGTCTGTCTGCCATTTGACCTGCAACCTGACAAGCATTTCTCTTTTCGATTTCGCAAATTACAGTATAACCTGCACAGCAAGAAATCGGTGTTGCAGCCATTGTACCGCCGCACATTGCCTTGTGAATCTTCTTGCCCTCAGCCTTATCAAGACCTGCGCCAAGATATTTCATAACTTCTCTGTGACCGCCGATACCGCCTGCACCCGGATAGCCACCTGCGATAATCTTACCGAAGATTGTGATATCAGGGTCGATACCGTAATAGCCCTGTGCACCTGACAAACCGATACGGAAGCCTGTTACAACCTCGTCACAAACAAGGAGAGCGCCGTACTTGCGGCAAAGTGCCTGTACGCCCTTAGGGAAGTCCTTATCAACAGGACGGGTAGCTGATTCAGGTCCGCATGGCTCGATGAATACAGCAGCTGTACCGCCACGGAACTTGTTGATGATGAGCTTCTTCTCAAGGTCCTTGAGGTCGTTAGGGAAGAATTCCTGTGTGTGCTTGAATACAAACAATGGAACGCCGTGTGATTGAAGGTTAAGTGTACCCGGAACACGCATACCCCAAGCAAGCTGATCTGACCAGCCGTGGTAAGCACCGCCCATTTTGATAACATTCTTGTGGCCTGTTGCAAGACGAGCAACACGAACAGCACACATACATGCCTCAGTACCTGAACCGAGCATACGGAACATTTCTACTGATGGTACACACTCGCTGATTTTCTTTGCGAGTTTATATTCATAAGGGTGGAACAAACCTGTTGACGGACCGCAGTCATCAAGGAGTTCCTTAACCTTTTCTTTAACAACATCGTCGTTTGAACCGATAATTGTAGGGCCGCCTGCCTGAAGGAAGTCGAAATATTCGTTGCCGTCAATATCCCAAAGCTTGTTGCCCTTAGCCTTTGTCATAACGATTGGGAACGGATAGTTGAACGCAAGGTTGTGCTGAACGCCGCCCGGAATTACTTGCTTAGCTTCTGTAATCATTTCCTTTGACTTTGCGCACTTCTTTGCGAAGTATTCATCTTCATACTCTTTGAGAGCAGCTCTGCTGATAGAGTAGATTGGTTTTTTAATTAACGCATCAAGCTGTGCTGTGAGTGCAGCAGCGTTAGGATACTCTGTAATAGCGAATCTTGTATCCATAAAATAATCCTCCTTAGATTTTATAGTGAGCAGTTACTCACTATTTGATTGGTGAGCCGGTACTCACGGTTTTTACAAATTAAGTATATCACATTTCACCGATTTGTCAACTTTAAACCTTGATTTTTTTGTTATTTTTGTTGCAATACATAATAAAAAATGGTAATATACCTTTAGTGAATTAATGCTCACCAAAGGAGATTTGGAGCATTTGCACAAACAGGAGCAAATTGTTTTGTGCAAGGCTACAAAATCAAAATTTTTATGTTTGAGAAGAGATACAAAGAAGCGTTTGAGAGGGCTACCGATGAGAGAAAGGAAAAAATCCTTGAAGTCGGTATCAAAGAATTTGCTTCCAAAGGCTACGAAAAAGCCAATATAAATATAATTGCAAAAAAAGCCGGAATAAGCATTGGACTGATGTACAAATATTTCAGCACCAAGGAGGACTTGTTCATCACCTGCATTCAGCGAGGAATGTCAATTCTTGACGATGCGGTAGACGAAATTCTGCAAAGCGATGACAAGCTGATTGTCAAGGCGGAAAAACTTATCCGCACAACCTGTCAGCTCAGCCAGCGTGATGCAAACTATGTCAAGCTGTACAACGAGATAACCTCCGAGCGAGACAGCGAAAAGGCTATGGAGTTTGCCAGAGCTATCGAGAGCAAAACAAGCAAAAAATATGTAAAATGTATCACCGATGCACTTGCAAAGGGCGATGTAAGACAGGATATGGATCCTCGTCTTTTTGCATTTTTCCTTGATAATTTGCTGACTTCCCTGCAATTTTCATTCACATGCGACTACTATCGCAACAGGCTTGAGATTTATACGGGCGTAAACGTGGCAGAGCTTTCGGAAGACCAAATAGTAAGGCAGTTGCTCAAGTTCATTGAGTCTGCGTTTACATTCGAAAAATAATTAACAAACTAATTTGTATACGGAGGACAGTATGAGTAAGTATGTAATGGCGTACGACATCGGTACAACAGGCATCAAAACCTGCCTTATCGAAATCGACAAAGAAATAAAAATCCTTGCATCCGCAACAGAGGGCTACAACCTCTATGTTGACGAGGAAACAGGCGTTAAGGGCGGAAGCGAGCAGGACGCAGACGAATGGTGGAGCGCAATGTGCATCACCACCAAAGAGGTTTTGAAAAAATGCCGCAAAATCAAGAAAGAGCAGATTGAGGGCATCAGCTTCTGTTCCGCTATGCAGGGACTTGTTCTTGTTGACAGAGAGGGCAAATGTATCCGCCGTCCGATGACATATATGGATCAGCGTGCAAGAGAAGAAATCAAAAAAGGCATTGCACACGGTGTTCAGATTGCAGGCGCAGAGGTTACAAAGCTTCTCAAATACCTCAAATACACAGGTGCGGTTTCGTCATCGGTTAAAGACCCGATTTGGAAATACAAGTGGGTTGAGGCTCACGAGCCTGAAAACTTCAAGAGAATTTACAAATGGCTTGATGTTAAGGAATATATGATTCTCCGTTGCAGCGGCGAATTTGTTATGACAAACGACTCTGCATTCGGCACACTTCTTTATGACACACGCAAGGGTCACGAGGGTTGGTGCAAGCCGATTTGTGATATGGTCGGAGTTAATATTGAACATATGCCTGAAATCAAGGCAAGCACCGAAAAGGTCGGTGAAATCACAAAGCAGGCTGCCGAGGAACTCGGTCTTGCAGAGGGCACGGCTGTTTACGGCGGTGGCGGTGACGCTTCGCTCATCGGCGTCGGTGCAGGCGCAACAGAAATCGGCGACACTCATGTTTATTCGGGTACTTCAGGTTGGGTTGGAACTGTTGTTCCGGAACAACTTGTTGACGCAGGTGCTATGATGGCGGCTATCGTTGGCGCAAATCCTGAAACTTACAATTATTTTGCCGAGCTCGAAACCTCCAACAAATGTATGGGTTGGGTTAAGGATCACCTTGCACTTGACGAAATCGGCGTTTTCCTCAAAAAATACGGTCACAAAAAAGACGACTTGGAGGAGGAAAGTTTTAACCTTTATGATTATCTTGAAGAGGTTATCGACAGAGCGAATCCAGGCGCAGACGGCGTTGTGTTCACCCCGTGGCTTCACGGCAACAGATGTCCGTTTGAAGACCCGAATGCCGCAGGTATGTTCTTCAACATTCACCTTGAAACAGGCAAAACAGAACTTATCAGAGCCGTTGTTGAGGGCGTTTGCTTCCATATGAGATGGATGCTTGAGCGTCAGGAGCAAAAGGTTGCAAAGTACAAGAAATCAAACTCTGTCCGCTTCTGCGGTGGCGGTGCACTCGGTGCTTCAACCTGCCAAATTCTTGCCGACATTCTCCAAAGAGATGTTGAGGTTGTTGACTCACCGCAAAACATCGGTGCTGTCGGCGCAGCGGCTTGTATCGCAGTCGGCACAGGAATGATTGGCTCAATGACCGAGGTAAAGAAACTCATCCCTGCAAAGATTACATACCATCCAAACAAGGCAAACAAAGCGGTCTACGACCGCAACTTTGAGGTCTTTAAGAACCTCTACAAATGCAACAAAAAGAATTTCGAAATCCTTAACGGATAAAAAGGAGTAAATAATGAGCAAACCAACTACGCTTAAAGAATACAACCAAACTTGGTATATGAAAACCAAAGCAGGTGCTTTGTACCGTAAATTGTCGGGTCAAATCACAACAGCATGTGATATGATTAAGGATTTTAAGATTTGCGGAAAATCCTTAACTAAGTATGTTGCATCTGTTGACAGAAAAGTTTTGCAGGCAACAGGAAGCGAATCGGCAAGATACTGGGCACTTGATGAAGTTTTCAAGGATATGAAGTTCAACAAAGATGATAAATTCATTGATGTCGGATGTGGCAAAGGCAGAATTCTTGCAGAAATGGAAAGAATTAAGTTTCCGGGACAGCTTTACGGAATCGAACTCAATCCTAATGTTGCCGAATATGCACAAAGTTGGGCAAAAAGATACGACAATTTAACCATTATGTCCGGCGACGCTTTCAAGCTTGACTATAATGATTATAACATTATTATGCTTTGCAGACCGTTCCTTGAAGAAATGTATGTAACATTCCTTGAAAAAATGGAAAAAGATATCAAGCACCCTGTCACAGTTATCCTTTATGTTGACAACTATATGGCAAAATATGTCAAAGATAAACCACAATGGACAATGCACAAGCAAGAAGTTGTGTTCAAAAAGGGTTTGCTCGCTTATAGCTATTATCCTGTTAGATATTCAATTTGGACATACGACCCAACAAAAAACAGCCTTTAAAGGGGCACACTACATAAAGAATAAATGCTCAAAAAATCAAATAAACATCGAAATACTGCGTTAAATTTACAGTGAAGGCGGTAAGCCTGCCCTGTAAATTATGCCTTGTCTTTCATCTGTTTCTTTGATTTTTGAGTGCAAAGCAGTTTAAGCAAACTGATTTTGTTCAGTGTGCATTAACAAAATCCCGTCAATACTTGCGTATTAACGGGATTTTTTAATAGTACAATGGGCAAAACTCAGAAAGCTTAAACCAATTACTTTCTTATGTAGTGTGCCCCTTTAAAGGCTGTTTTTTTAATTATTTAATTTTATCTTTCTATGTAATTTATTCTTTTTAGGCAAGACAAAATGTTCACCCATTTCAAAGTCAAATGAATCAGGCGTAAATTTATTGTTCATACTTCCGGAATAAAATGTCAACTCGCCTACATATACCTTATCGGTATCGTAAAAATCAACTCTTACAAAAGGCAAACCTTCAGAAAGCTTTTTTGCATATTCAACCATTTCATCTAAGTGCTTTGGTTTTTCAACCGGGACACATTCCGATTCCTTATATTGAACCGGCAGTTGATTCCACTCCATATCATAAAAAGCAATTTTAGAACTTTGTGCCTTTCCATTGTCGAAATGTTCAAAAGCCGAATAGCAATATGTAGGAACACCATTAAAACAGAATATCTTATAATCGACAGGCTGACTTCTTGCCCCTCCTAAAATTTCTTCAGCCATTAAAAAAGGCTCAATGTCATAATAACCTCTTGAAAATGAATATAATCCCGGATTGAATATCCAAGAGCTAACCTCTTTTTTCAATTCTTCAAAGTCTATTTCATCTTTATTATCAATAAACTTTATACATC
>CABQCC010000033.1 GCA_902462495.1 uncultured Eubacterium sp.
TGACGGTTGGAACGCAGAGAGTGATGCAGAATTTATGCTCAACAAAAGGGGCGGATGTTTGCTACTATATTCCGAGCCGTGACAAAGAGGGCTACGGTCTGAATATATCTGCAATCGACACAATCGCATCTTGGGGCGTAAACTTGATTATAACCGTTGACAACGGAATCAGTGCATTTGATGAGGCAGAGCATATTTATGAACTCGGTATGTCGCTTGTGATAACCGACCACCATCAACTTTCGGACGGCAGGCTTCCTGTTGCGGAGGCTGTTGTCAATCCTCACAGAGAAGAAAACACGATGGATTTCCGTGATTTTTGCGGAGTCGGTGTTGCGTTCAAACTTGCTGTTGCAATGGACGAGGATAACATTGAGGAGATTGTTGAAAACTATATTGACCTTGTTGCAATCGGCACAATAGCCGATGTTATGCCTTTAAAAGAGGAAAACAGAGCATTTGTCCGTCGAGGAATTCAAAAGCTGAACACCAATCCTCGCAAGTCGCTTGCACCGCTTATCGGCAGAAATTCAAATGCTCTCACTTCGCAGGATATAGCGTTTCAGATTTGCCCGAGAATTAACGCAATGGGCAGAATGGGTGACGCAAAAAGAGCGGTTGATTTTCTTCTTTGCGATAACGCACAGGAGGCGGTTTCCGCTTGCAACAGCCTTGATGAAGAAAATGCAAACCGTCAAAAAATCGAGCAGGAAATAATTGATGATGTAAAGTTGCAGATAAAAAAGAATCCTCGTCTTGTGTCATCTCCGGTCATTGTTGTGGCAGGAAAAGGCTATCACCACGGTGTAATCGGCATTGTTGCTGCTCACATTTTGGAGCAGTACGGCAAGCCGACATTTATAGTGGGTATCGATGAAAACGGCATTGCACGAGGCTCTGCAAGAAGCGTTGAGGGCTTCAATATTTTTGAAGCATTGTCTGCTTGCAGTGATGATTTGGTTCAGTTCGGCGGTCATCCTATGGCGGCGGGTATCACTCTTAATGAGGATATGATAGAAAAATTCTCGGCTGATATAAACGAGTTTGCAATAAACAATTATCCTGTTATGCCGCAGGGTGAACTTACTCTTGATTTCAAGCTTGCTCCGTCATATCTCAATGTTGACCTTGTTGATTCTCTGTCGGTGCTTGAACCTTACGGAGCAGGCAATCCGCAGGCAATTTTTGGTATATACAAATTGAAACTTTTGGGCGTTACTCCGCTCAGCGAGGGCAAGCATATTCGCCTCGATTTGCAGAAAAAAGATACAAAAATCCGTGTTGTCAAGTTTTCAACACCGTATAATGAATTTCCGTACAAATCGGGTGATGAACTGAATTTGGCTGTCAAGGTGAGCAAAAACGCTTATAACGGCAAAATGTATTTGTCTGTGCAGGCGGTTGATATTCGTCTTTCGTCATTTGATGAGGAAAAGTATTTTGCCGAAAAATCGCTGTATGATTTGTACAGATACACGGGCAGGGTTGACAAATCTCTTTACCCTACAAGAGAAGAATGTGCCCTTGTCTATAAATATTTGAAGAAAAACAACGGCTACCCTTATTCGCTTGAAAGTCTGTATTTCAGGCTTCAGGACAAATTGACCTATGGCAAGCTTATGTTTGCAATTAAGGCATTTTTGCAGGGTGGGTTGATAAATTATAAAAAAGGAATAACCCTTAATATTGTTAAAGAAAAAGTAAATCTTGAAGAAACTCCGATTCTTAAAGCTTTGAAGGGAAGATTGAACATTGAGTGAAGAAGTAAAAACAACACAAGATAAAAAAGAAGAAATAAAATTAGAGGATTATGACGATAAGTTTGACGAGTTCTTTGAGGAAGTAAAAAAGAACCCGAATTATAACAGCGATCTTATCTTAAAGGCTTACAAGTTGGCATATGAAGCGCATAAAAATCAGCGTCGCCGTTCTGGTGAACCGTATATTATGCACCCTGTTGCCGTTGCAAAAATTCTCTTTGATTACGGAATGGACAACGAGTGCATCATCGGTGCGCTTCTTCACGACGTTGTTGAGGATACAATATATGACCTTCCGTTTATTCGTGAAACTTTCGGCGAGGAAGTTGCCGTCCTTGTTGACGGTGTAACAAAACTCGGTAAGATTCCGCTTTCTACCAAGGAAGAAGTGCAGGCAGAGAATATCCGCAAAATGTTTATTGCGATGAACCAGGATGTTCGGGTTATCATTATCAAACTTGCCGACCGACTTCATAATATGCGTACGCTTCAGCATATGCCGCCGTATAAGCAAAGAGAAAAATCGCTTGAAACTCTCGAGATTTATGCTCCTATTGCTCACCGTCTCGGTATCCGTGCCGTTAAGGAAGAACTTGAAGATTTGGCTATTCGTTATCTTGACCCTTACGCTTACAAGGAAATTGAAAATTCTCTTTCCATGAAAATGGAAGAGGGCAGGGAATTTCTTGAGGACATTAAGGCACAGATTAAAGAAAAAATCGAACCTATTATGCCGGGTGCTCAAATCACATCAAGAGTAAAATCTGTTCACGGTATCTTCCGTAAGCTCTACATCAAGGGCAAAACCTTTGATGAAATCTACGACATTTATGCTGTTCGTATTATTGTTGATTCTATGATTGATTGCTATAACGCTCTCGGTATAGTTCACGATATGTTCACTCCGCTTCCTGGCAGATTTAAGGATTATATCTCCACGCCGAAGCCTAATATGTATCAGTCGCTTCATACCACAGTTCTCAGCAAAAAAGGTATTCCGTTCGAAATTCAAATTCGTACTTGGGAAATGCACCGCACCGCCGAATACGGTATCGCAGCTCACTGGAAGTACAAAATCGGTAAGGGCGGAGAGGATAATTTTGACACCTCGCTTCAATGGATTCATCAGGTGCTTGAAAACGGCGACTCTGCCGACAATGCCGAAGATATGGTTATGTCCATCAAGGGTGACCTCTCTATCGATGAAATCTATGTTTTCACTCCGAGAGGCGATGTAAAGTCGCTTCCAAAAGGCTCAACCGTCATCGACTTTGCCTATGCCATTCACTCGGCGGTCGGCAACAAAATGGTCGGCGCAAAGGTTGACGGCAGAATTGTACCGCTTGATACCAAAGTTCGCACGGGTCAGATTGTTGAGATTATCACATCAAAGCAACCTGGCAAAGGTCCGTCAAGAGATTGGCTCAAGATTGTCAAAACAGGCGAGGCACGCTCAAAAATCCGTGCTTGGTTCAAAAAAGAAAAGCGAGATGAAAATATTGTTCAGGGCAAGCAGGATTTAGACCACGAATTTAAAAAGAATTATATTCGTTTTGAGGGCGACAAGTACGAAGAGTTCGTCAAGAAAATTTCGGAGCGTCAGCATTTTGACTGCGTAGAGGATTTCTATGCCGCAATCGGTTACGGCGGTGTGCAGATTACCCGTCTTATGCCCGGTATTAAGGATGAGTATAACCGTAATTGGAAAGAAAAAGCACCTGTTCCTGCACAAACAACCAATACAGTATCTAAGGTTAACCGTGAGCCGAAGTCATCGGGCGGTGTTGTTGTTGAGGGTATCGACAACTGCCTTATTAATATGGCGAAGTGTTGCAATCCGCTTCCGGGTGAAGAAATCATCGGATTTATTACAAGAGGTCACGGCTTGACAATCCATTGCAGAAACTGCAAAAATGTACCTGTCGATTTGGAAAATTGTGCCGAGCCTGAACGCTGGATAAAAGCTCATTGGGACAGCAACATCAAGGTTGAGGCTCGCAGTTCTCTCAACATTTATGCCATCGACCGTGACGGAATGGTGCTTGATATAACAACCACAATAGCAAGCGCCCATGTCAAGATGAACGCAATCAACGCCCGTCCTATCAATGACGGCAATTGCCTCACTTCGATAACCATAACGGTTAACAACAAAGAGCATCTTGACGCAGTTATCAGGCTTCTTAACAAGATAGACGGTGTTTATCTTATTGAGAGAAGCGACCAGTAAAATATAATTTCGGAGAAAAATATGAAAGCAGTAATTCAACGAGTAAAATATGCAAGTGTAAAAATTGACGGAGAAACTGTCGGAGCGTGCAACCAAGGCTTTATGATTTTGTTGGGCGTACAGCAGGGTGACACAGAGGAGGACGCAGATAAACTCCTAAAAAAAGTGCCGGTTCTTCGTATTTTTGAAGATGAAAACGGCAAAATGAATAAAAGCCTCCTCGATGTAAACGGCGAGGCACTTGTTGTGTCGCAGTTCACGCTTCTTGCCGATTGTTCACACGGCAGACGACCGTCTTTTATCAATTCCGCTCAGCCTGATATTGCAAATGCTCTGTATGAGTATTTTGTTCAGGGAATGAAAGATGCAGGCGTTTATAGAGTGGAAACAGGCGAGTTCGGCGCAGATATGGCGGTTGAACTTCTCAATGACGGTCCTGTCACTATTCTTCTTGATTCAAAGGAGCTTCATTAATGAAAGTTATCAGCGAAAAATTCGGCTCAATGGATAATAATTGCAGTCTGATTATTGATGAAAAAACAAATCAAAGTGCACTTGTCGATTGCAACGAATTCAGTCAAAAAATGATTGATATGATTGGCGACACCGACCTTAAATATATACTTTTGACCCACGGTCATTTTGACCATATAATCGGTGCAAGGGACACAAAGGCTAAGTACGGCGCAAAAGTCGTCATCAGTAGCGAGGACGAGCCTATGCTCTCATCTTCAAAGCTTTCTCTTGCGGCGTTTTGCAATGCTCCTCAAAATGATGTTGAGGCTGATATTATTGTTTCTGACGGTGACGAAATCACCCTTGGCGACATCGTAATAAAAGTTATGTCAACTCCGGGGCACACTTTGGGCAGTGTTTGCTATATTGCAGAAAACTGCATTTTTTCGGGAGACACTTTGTTTTATTGCTCCTGCGGAAGAACGGATTTTCCGTCAGGTTCTCCCGAACAAATGATGTCGTCACTTCAAAAGTTAAAGGCTCTTGACGGTGACTACAAGGTGTACACAGGTCACAACAACCTTACCACCCTTGATTTTGAACGAAAAAACAATCCGTATATGAAATGATTTTATGATAATTAAGAATATAAACCACGATGCTTCCTATCACACAGAAAAAATTGCAGTTATGTTTTTCCCTTTGGAAAAACTGAAGTTTGACGGCGACGACAATGTTGTGATAGAAACCAAAAAAGAAAATAATGTCCTCTCGGTCAGAGTAAAAGCCTACTCACGATTACTCGAAAAAACATATGAACTTAAAGAAGATGACGATGTAACTCATTCGTTGTCAATCTTGCTCTATGATACTTTGAGCGAACTCACAGGCTACACACTCCCGTGGGGAATACTTTACGGAGTTCGACCTGCAAGGCTTATGCACTCAACTGTTGAAAAAATGGGTGTTGACAATGCGGTCAAAAAGTTCCTGTCCGACAAGGTGGAGCAGAAGAAAATTGACCTTGCTCTGTCTGTTATGGAACGGGAAAATAAGATAATCGCACTATCTCGTGACAATTCGTTTTCGCTTTATGTGTCAATCCCGTTTTGTCCGAGCAGATGTTCCTATTGTTCCTTTGTGTCGCACAGCATTGCAAATGCAAAGGACTTGATTGCTCCGTATGTTGAACTGCTTTGTAAGGAACTTGTGCATATCGGCAAAATTGCAAACGACCTCGGATTGAGGCTTGAGTCAATCTATTTTGGCGGCGGCACTCCCACAACTCTTTCTGCCGAACAACTCGATATGCTTCTTTCAACAATTGAGGGCAATTTTGATTTGTCAACTTTGAGGGAATGTACGGTTGAAGCAGGCAGACCCGACACTATGACTGAGGCGAAACTCAACGCTCTTATGTCGCACAATGTGTCAAGAATAAGCATAAATCCGCAAACTTTCAATGATGATGTGCTCCACGCAATCGGCAGACGGCACACTTCTTCTCAAACGGTAGAAGCCTATGAACTTGCACGCAAAATTGGGTTTGATAATATCAATATGGACTTCATCGCAGGGCTTAATACCGACACTCCGGAGAGCTTTAAGCAAAGCATAGATACTGCTGTGTCGCTTGCACCCGAAAGTATCACGGTGCACAATTTGGCGCTGAAATCCGCCGCTTTTCTGTGCACCGAAAATGAATTTTTCGATTTGACCGAGCGTAGCAACGCTTCAAAAATGGTGGATTATTCATACAAAGCTATGATTGAAAACGGCTATAATCCGTATTATATGTATCGTCAAAGCAAGTCACTCGGCAATCTCGAAAATGTCGGATACGCAAAAGACGGCTTTGATTGCCTCTACAATGTCTTTATGATGGACGAAACGCATACGGTGCTTGCCGCAGGTGCAGGAGCGGTCACAAAACTCAAAAATCCGCAGACTGCTCATATTGAAAGAATATATAATTATAAGTATCCGTATGAGTACCTCAACAATTTTGATGAGGTTTTATCACGCAAGAAAGGTATAATTGATTTCTATAGTGAATAAATTTGTATAGATACACTTATGACAGTATGTACAAATTTCACTAATAATCACATTTGGTATTGCATTAAATTACATATTGTAATATAATGATATCAAAGAGGTGTAATTATGCGAAATTTTAACGATGTATTGAATTCTGTTGACGAAGCTATCAATAACGCAAAAAAGAATGGTTCTATTGACGAAGTCATCAACAAAACAAAGGAATATGCCAGGAAAAGTGCACAGGCAATAGAAATTTCCCGTAAAAGAATAGAACTTCTTGACACAAAGACCAAGCTTGCCAAAGCATACGAAAAATACGGCAAACTTCAGTTTGCTGTTTATGACGGCGGCGAAGTCAGTCAGGATGACCTTGAGGCAACATGCGAAGAAATCATTATGCTTAAAAGTCAGTCGGAATTTTTAGAGGCTGAGATTGAAGCATTTAAGGAAGCGGTTGCGGCTCAGGTTGATGCCAAGGTTAATCCGAAAAAAGACGAAGATGTTGTTGTTGACGACATTGATGTAGAAGTTGTTGATTCCGAGTCCGAATAATATACAAATATTTTAGACGGTGTATTTGCACCGTCTTTTTTTGTTGGTGATTTTGTGTCCTTAAAGAGTAAATATCTTTCATCGGCTTTTGTTTTGCTTGTGTCCACGGTGATTGTCAAGGTTATCGGAGCGGTGTATAAAATTCCGTTGACCGCATATATCGGCGGAGTTGGCAGGGGATATTTTGCCTATGCCTATAATCTTTGTTTGCCTGTTCACGCAATCACTATGGGTGCGTTCCCGATTGCATTGTCAAAACTTGTAAGCACCTATAATTCAAAAGGCGACACTCAAATGGTGCTGTCGCTGAAAAAAGGCTCACTCGGTTTGTTTACCGTTGTCGGTGCTGTCGGTATGCTTGTTTTGATTTGTGTCGCAAAGCCGTATTCCGATTTGATTGCTCATTCACCAAAGGCACTTTATACCGCCCTTGTGCTTGCACCGTCTGTGCTGTTTTCCTGTATGGGTGCGTCTTATCGAGGCTATTTTGAGGGCTTTTTGAATATGCTCCCGACTGCCGTCAGTCAAACAGTTGACGCACTTTTCAAAATGATTTTCGGTTTACTGTTTGCAAAGTATTCAATGGCATATCTTTTTAAGGAGTATTTGCTGTCGGGCAAGGTGCTTGGAGAATTTGTGATAAATGACGAGGTCGCTTTGTCGCTGATTTATCCTTACACATCGGCGTTTGCAATGCTCGGTGCAACCTTGGGTGCTTTTGTCAGCCTGTGCTTTTTGTGTGTCTATTCAAAAATAAACACTCCAAAAGTAATTGCCCCTCTCAAAATAAAAACGGCAAATAAGGAGCTTTTGCTTTTTTCGTTTCCGATTATGGTCAGCACGGGCGTGCAAAGTGTCTTTCAATTTTTGGACACCGCATCAATTCAAATTGCCCTTGGAAAAATTGATTTAATTGCGTTGAAAAATATGTTTTCTCAGTCGTTGAATATAGTCAGCATTTCGGATGCGGATTTGCCTACTTATGTTTACGGCGTATTTTCTGCTTCGCTTGATTTCAAAAACTTAGTACCGGGTGTGACTATGGCTCTCGGTGTTTCTGCCGTTCCGGCAATCAGCAGAGCCTTTGAGCAGGGAAGCGGAGAGCGATTGTCGGCGTTGGTGAATTCTATATACAAATACACCTCCTTGCTGTCGCTTCTCGGCGGTGTTGTGCTTTATCTTTGCAGCGAGGAAATCCTCACACTTTTTTACGGCAAAAATTCGTATGACATTGTTGTTTCGTCAGTCGATTTGGTCAAGTATTTTGCACTTACGGTTGTGCTTTATTCGCTTGCGGGCACAGCGGTTTTTGCCGTTCAGGCTATCGGCTGTGCAAAAAAATCAATTGTGCCTTATATTGTTTCGGGTGTTGTCAGAGTGGGTTTAAATTTTATTCTTGTGTCAAACGAGCATCTTGTTTTGTACGGTGCAGTCGTTTCGGGTGCGGTCGGATATGCGGTGATTACCGTTTGGAATACTGCTGTTTTATGTAAAAAAGCAAAAATTAAATTTGATTTTTTAAGGTCAATAATTTTGCCTGCGAGTTTGTTTTTTCTTGTCATTTATTTGTGTAATTTGCTTTTTGGTCAAATTTCGTTTTCATTTTCCATAATCGGTATGATAATAACAAAATGCTTGATTTCTGTCGTTTTATTCTGTATATTGTGTTTTTTGTGCGGTATGCTGAATTTTAGGGAGTTTTTTTGTAATCAAATATCCAAAAAAATTCAACTAAAACCTTGAAAAAACCGCATAGATAGTGTATATTACTAAAAGACACATTACGAGGAAATGACTTATGGCAGAAGAATTTGTATTGAAAGATAAATATAATATGGATGACCTTGTTGCCATTATCAAAGTTCTTCGTGCACCGGGCGGTTGCCCTTGGGACAGAGAACAAACTCACGAATCTATAAAAAAGAATTTTATAGAAGAAACTTATGAGGTTGTTGAAGCAATCAATAAGCAAAGCCCCGATATGCTTCGTGAAGAACTTGGGGATGTTCTTTTGCAGATTGTGCTTCATACCGAGATGGAAAGTGAAAAAGGCAATTTCACTTTTGATGATGTTGCAAACGACATTGTGCAAAAACTTGTTGTTCGCCATCCGCATGTTTTCGGTGAGGTTGTTGCAAACAATACTGCCGAGGCGCTCAATAGTTGGGATGCAGTAAAGCTCAAGACCAAGGGACAAAAAAGTCAAACAGAGTCTATGCTCAGCGTGCCTCGTGAACTTCCTGCACTTATGCGTGCACAGAAAATTCAGCACAAGGCGGCAAAGATTGGCTTTGATTGGGATGATGTCGGCGGTGCAGTCGATAAACTCTATGAAGAGATTGATGAGTTAAAAACAGCAATGGAACAAGGCAAAAGGCTTGATATTGAGGATGAATTCGGAGATGTTCTTTTTTCCTGCGTAAATATTGCTCGATTTATTGATGTAGACAGCGAGGAGGCACTTACCGCAGCTTCTGACAAGTTTATGTCACGCTTTTCACTGGTTGAGCAAATGGCAAGTGAACAAGGGATAGATATGAAATGTTCATCAATAGAAGAACTTGACAGGCTTTGGGACAAGGCTAAGAAAACAAAAAATTCCGAGAAATCGGTAATGGAGGATTAATTATGAATAAAACTGAATTGGTTGCAGCTGTAGCTGCAAAGGCAGAATTATCAAAGAAAGACGCAGAAGCAGCAGTAGCAGCAACATTTGATGCTATCACAGCAGCTCTTGCAGAGGGCGACAAGGTTGCTCTTGTTGGCTTCGGCACATTTGCAGTTAAGGAAAGAGCAGCTCGCACAGGTCTTAACCCTCAGACAAAGGCTAAGATTGAAATCCCTGCATCAAAGGCTCCAAGCTTCAAGGCAGGCAAGGCACTTAAGGACGCTGTAAACGCTTAATTATTTGCAATAAAATTCAAGGTGTCTTTCGGGACACCTTGTTTTATTTAAAGGAGTATTTTATGCGACTTGATAAGTATTTAAAGGTATCTCGCATCATAAAACGCCGAACCGTTGCCAACGAGGCTTGCGATGCAGGCAGAGTTGAGGTCAACGGAAAGATGGCAAGAGCATCGTATGATGTCAAGGTCGGCGATGTCATAAAAGTGTCGCTCGGCTCAAATGAGCGTGAGTATGAAGTGCTTGAGGTTCTTGAGCACGCACTAAAGGAAGATGCCACAAAAATGTATAAATCATTGTAAATTTTAGAGTGCAGAAGTTTAATCTGTACTCTATTTTTTTATCAAATTTGAATATTGTTTAAAGTACAGATTGTGTTATGATGTAATTGTTCGAACAAATATAATATTTTCGAGGTAATTATTATGAGCAATAGATATGAATTGAACAAGAATCTTGCACAAATGCTTAAAGGCGGTGTAATTATGGATGTTACAACACCTGAGCAGGCAAAAATTGCGGAAGAAGCCGGCGCTTGTGCGGTTATGGCACTTGAGAGAATTCCTGCCGATATTCGTGCCGCAGGCGGTGTTTCAAGAATGAGCGACCCAAAGATGATTAAGGGTATTCAGGAGGCTGTGTCAATTCCGGTTATGGCAAAGTGTCGTATCGGTCATATTGCGGAAGCACAAATTTTGCAGGCAATTGAGATAGATTATATTGATGAGAGCGAGGTTTTGTCACCTGCCGATGACCTTTATCACATTGACAAAACCGAGTTCGATGTTCCTTTTGTTTGCGGTGCGAGAGATTTGGGCGAGGCACTTCGCAGAATTGCCGAGGGTGCTTCGATGATTAGAACAAAGGGCGAGCCGGGCACAGGCGATGTTGTTCAGGCTGTCAGACATATGAGAAAGATTAATTCCGAAATGCGCCGTGTTCAGTCGCTTCGCAAGGATGAACTTTTTGAGGCAGCAAAGGAATACAGAGTGCCTGTTGAACTTATTAATTATGTTCACGAAAACGGCAAACTTCCTGTTGTAAACTTCGCCGCAGGCGGTGTTGCAACTCCTGCCGATGCCGCACTTATGATGCAACTCGGTGCAGAGGGCGTTTTTGTAGGTTCGGGTATCTTCAAATCAGGCAATCCTGCAAAGAGAGCAGCCGCAATCGTAAAGGCTGTTACTAACTATAACGACCCTCAAATCCTTGCTCAACTCAGCGAAGATTTGGGCGGAGCAATGGTCGGAATTAACGAAAACGAGATAAAAATCATTATGGAGGAAAGAGGACAGTAATCCTTTGAATAATTATGAAAATCGGAGTTCTTGCGCTGCAAGGTGCTTTTGAAGAACATATCAAAAAACTGCATGAACTTGGGGTTGAAGCATACGAAATTCGACAGCTCCGTGACCTTGATGAAAAACCCGACGGTTTGATTATTCCGGGTGGTGAAAGCACGGTTATGAGCAAGCTCCTTGACGACCTCGGTATGCGTAACAAAGTGCTTGAGTATGCACACAGCGGTGTTCCTGTTTTTGGCACTTGTGCGGGGCTTATTCTGATGTCTAAGGAAACGGGCGACCCTCGTTGCACGGGACTTGGACTGATTGATTGCACGGCAAAACGCAATGCCTACGGCAGACAACTCGGAAGCTTTGATACCGTTGATGAATTTGGCAATCTGGGCAAAATTCCTATGGTGTTTATTCGTGCGCCGTACATCAGCAGAGCCGGTAACGGTGTTGAGATCCTCGCTACGGTTAATGATAAAATTGTTGCTGTGCGTCAAAATAATTTTCTTGTGACCGCTTTTCATCCCGAACTGACTGACAATTTGTCGGTTCACAAATATTTTATTGATATGATAAAAGCATAAATGAAAGCAAAAATTAAGACCTGACTTGCAATTGAGTCAGGTCTTTAGTTCATTATTCACTTTTTGTTGAATGATTAATTGCTTCTTGTTCTGCAAGTCTGTCTGCACGCTTGTCTGCAAGTTCAACAATCATTTGTTGCTGAAGTTTGCCGTAGATAGGGTAGAACACAAATGACAATCCGTAAAGTCCTCTTGCAAGAGCCGGCAAAACGCAGAATATTGTCCAAATGCCGTTGAGCATTTTGGGGTCTGTTTGTGGAATTGCATTGCCGAGTTGATCGGTAAGCGGTATGTAGTTAATCCAAGTAAGTACCATACCCGAGAGCCAGCCTGTAACCGATGTTGCTAGCTTGGTGAAGTAACCTTGAACTGTTGTAACAAGTGCTTCGTTTCTGAGTCCGTGCTTCCACTCCATATAGTCAAGAGCTTCTGCCGTAACGATTTGTCCGGAAACGTTGAGGATTTTGTTTGGCAAACCGCAGATTGTCAAACCTAAGATAACCCATGCAAGGTTCAAGATTTTGTTGTCTGCAAAACTGTCTCCGAAAGGATGATATCCGATGAAATATAAAGTCATATACGCAAAGAAACCAAAAAATCCTGCGATGATTGATGTTGTACGGGCTCCCCACTTCTTAACCATTTTTGCTGAAAGCGGAACCATAATGTAGTTTGGTATACCTGTGAAAATTCCGGAAACAGTTCCATTCATAAGCGAGCCGGTGTTGTTGAGCCAAAAGTATGATTCGGAAGAACCGCCGACAGACTTGAACGCATTGAAGAAGTTTGCAAGGATAACCACGATAAGCGGTCTGTTTGTAATGATGTTTTTTAGAGATTCGAGTGCAGAAGTTTCTTTCATTTCTGCACGGCTCATCAACGGAACACGCTCTCTCATATTGAAAAAGCCGAACACTGCAAAAAATGCCGCAAGAATAAGCATAAATCTTGCAAAGCCGCTGTAAACGCCTTGCATAGAAATGCTCTTGTTGATTTTCGGAAGCAGAGTAACCATAACAGGAACGAGTGACGGGATCCAAGTGCCGAACAATTCAAAGAACTTTGTTATTGTGATGAGATTGTCACGCTCATTGGTGTTTGGTGTGATGTTGTATATCATAAGGTTCCAAGCACCGAAATAACTCATTCCGAGTCCGTAGATAACTATGGCAACGGCTGACCAAGCAGCTTTACCACTTTCACTAAAGCCCATATTTGGCGCCGTGAACATCATATATCCGCCAATCAACCACAAAGGCAACGGCAAGATGAAATAAGGTCGTATTCTGCCCCAACGGGTTCTTGTTCTGTCAATAATAAGACCCGATATTGTATCGTCAACCGCATCATATAATGATGAAAAAAAGTTGATGTTAGCATATACTGTTGGGTTAAGCTTTAAAAACTGAATTAAAAAGAATTCCTTGAAAGCGGTGACAAATTGGTCTAAGTTCTTCCAACCGAAGTTAACAAGAACAAATGCCGCAATTTCTTTTGGAGTGAGGTACCTTTTTCTTGTGTAAGCAAGCTTGTCAAGTTCTTCCTCGCTCGTAGCGATTTCATCGGTAGATACAGTGTTTTCCAATTGCGTCCCTCATTTCTATTTTTTATAAAGATATAAATAGATATTATCATAGTGATTCTGTAAATTCAATACTTTTTTTGAATATATATGTATTAATGTCAAAAATTTAATTATTAGGCAAATAATGTTGACAAGTGATATAAAAAATTATATTATATATAATAACTATACAGAAGTGAATAGAGGTAAAATTATGGCAAACACATGTCCTAATTGTGGCAAAAAACTTCATTTGTACGATATAAAAGCCGAGTGCCCTTCTTGTGGTGTCAATATTCCAAACTATAATTGGGAGGAACGGCTTGAAGCCGATAATCAATTGGCAGAACAAAAATTCGCCGTTTTTTACCGTGCACTTAACAGAATAGCATATTCAATTTGGGGAACAAAATTGAGAATTGTAAGAATTATCTTTTCCGTTTTGCCTGCCGTCGGATTTCTTTTGCCGTGGGCAACTCTCAAAGGTGATGCCGACAGCGTAGGGCTTGATTTGTTCGGTATGAGCAGCAAGATAACTCTTATTGATTTGCTTAAAGACTTTTTCGGAAATTCCAATGTGTACATAACTAATATGAAAAGCGAGCATTTTTCGGGAACACTCAGCCTTACGATGTATGCGATGATTTTTATGATGTTGTCGCTTTTGCTTGCGGTCATTGCATTTTTTCTTATTTTTATTCTTTCAAAGCATTTCAAAACAAAGGCAATTACGGTTTTTGATTGCTTGAGCGTTGTGTCAGCCGTGTGCAGTGCAGTTTGCTTTGCCGTGGGTGCAAATGCCGCACCAAAAGCAGATGCAATAAATTTTGGCACTTTTTCTTTGAATAATGCAACAGGCGGTGTCGCTTGGGGATTTTATATTGCGCTTGTGCTTTTGATTTTAGATGTTGTTCTTAATGTTGCAGTTTGCAAATCACCTGCAAAATCAGATGAACAGCTTGAAGCCGAAAGACTTGAACGCAAGGCTGCTAAAGAGCAAAAGGAATATGAAATCGCTCTGAAAAAAGAGATTGAAAGAGAAGAAGCAGAAAAGAAAGAAAAAGAAGAGCAGGCAAGAACTGTTGCCGAGGCAAAGGCAAAACTTGCCGAGCATGAAAATAAAAAGAAAAAATAATTTTTGAGGTAATTCAAATGGAAAAACAAAACGACAATCAAAAAAAGCAAAGCAAACTTATTCCGGGTTCAAAGGTTCGTGTGTCAACATTAGCAATTGTTTCCGTGCTTCTTGCTGCGATGCTTGCACTTTCATCATTCAGTTTGGCTGTTTTCAGTTCACAACCGTTTATGGAAAACGGAGGCACTATCAGTTTTTATGAACTTAAATCAAAACTTTACACCAAGGCTGTTATCAAAGCGTTGCCAAAGAAAATTACAGGCAATGATGCAGGTAAAAAGATTGATTTTTATATCGAAGAAAATGATGATTACGACCCATCCAAGGATGAACCTGTTGAGCAATACAGAGTTTATTATTACCTTGACGGCAAAAAAGTTATTGCCAGCGGCGGTGTTTATAAAGGCGATTACGAAACAATGTATCCGCTGATCGGTTTCTTCGTAAAAGGGTCTGATAATCTAAAAGTTTTAAAGAAAGTAAGCATCGTTTTGATTGTTGTTTTTGCTCTTGCACTTTTGGCATTTCTCATTTGGTTTATTTGGCTTCTTGTCAAAATTAAGGAAGAAAGAAAATACAGCGTAAGCTATCAGGAACAAAAGCTTATCAAGGAAGCTGAAAAGAAAACAAAAAAGTATAATAAGGAATAGTTTTATGGGCTTGCCCTCGTCGGCAAGCCTTGTTTTAAAATAATCATAAAGGGGATTTTTATGGATTATAAGATGCTTTTCTCTCCTATGAAAATAGGTAATACCGAAATTAAAAACAGAGTTGTAATGGCTCCAATGTGTATGGGTTTCGGTCAGTTTGACGGCAAGGTTACCGATGTTATGGCTGACCACTATGTTGAGCGTGCCAAGGGCGGTGTCGGTCTTATTATCACCGAGATTACCCGTATCAACGATGTGACAGGTGCTTCGTCTTTCGGTCAAATGGCTTTGACTCACGATTCTCAAATTGCACCTATTAAAAATATGGTTGACCGTGTTCATTCCTACGGTGCAAAAATTTTTGTTGAGCTTCACCATCCGGGCAGACAAAATTTAGGTCTTATGATGGGCACTGTTCCGCTTTCGGTTGCTTGCGACAAAATTATGGGCAAAGCATATGCAAAGCTTCTTACCGGTGCAATTATTCCCCCGGGAAAGAAACTTCAGGATAAGGACATTGTTCCTCGCACCGTTGCTCCGTCAAAATGCGAAAAGTCAAAAATGGCTGACAGCGTAAACAGAGGACTTACCAAAACAGGCATTAAAAAGCTTGTTCGTCAGTTTGTTCAAGGTGCTGTCAGAGCACAAAAGGCAGGCTGTGACGGTGTTGAACTTCACGCTGCGCACGGATATCTTATTCAGCAGTTTTTGTCACCAAACACTAATCGCAGAAATGATGAGTACGGCGGCTCTCTTGAAAACAGAATGAGATTCCTCAATGAAATCATTGACGGAATAAGACTTGCTTGCGGCAACGATTTCCCTCTTGTTGTTCGTCTTTCGGTTGATGAGATGTATGCAAAAATCGGTCAGCCGGGCAAAGGCTACGATTTGCAGGAAGGACTCAAGATTGCCAAAGCGCTTAATGATAAGGGCATTGACGCTATTGATGTTTCATCAGCAACTTATGATACATTCAACTATTGGCTCGAACCGACAACTTTCCCACTCGGCTGGAGAAAGTATCTTGCCGAGGAGGTCAAAAAGGTTGTTGATATTCCTGTTATTGCAGCACCTTT
>CABQCC010000034.1 GCA_902462495.1 uncultured Eubacterium sp.
CACCGTAGCGGTTTTTACTTTATCGCTTCAACAATAACATGACTGCCGGGCGTATCCTTGACATGAAACCACAAATCATAGTTTTTCGCCGTTTTAAGCGTCAACTTATCGTTTTGGACATTGTTTCTGCCGACAAAAATTGTGTAGCCCTCCGAAGAAACAAATTTCTTTGGCGGAAGTTTTTTCTGCTTCTGATTTTTTGTGCCTGCTCTTGAAAGCAAACCGACAGAACACAGTTCATCTCTGATAGCGGTTATTTCGCTGTCAGTTTCCGCTCTTGAAAGTTCATCAATAACTGTATCAAGATAGCTTGCTTCTTCATCCGCTTCTTTAATAAAATCAAGAAGCTTGTTTTCGGCAATCTGCTTTTTGCGATAATTCTTATAATATTTCTGTGCATTCTGTGCAGGAGAAAGAGTTGGGTCAACAGGAATCCTGATTGGAGCCATATTGTCATAATAATTCTCCAAATCGTAGAACATTGCACCTTTTTCAAGACGGTGGAGGTTTGCATTAATCAAGTCACCGCAGATTTTAAGTCTTTCTTTATCTGCACATTCGTCAAGTTCTCTCTTACGGTTGATTGACTTTCTTACGGCACGCTCCTTGAGGGTGTTAAGACGGTGGAACAAGTCGTTTGAACGCTGTCTTATTCTCTCAATTCTGACCTGCTCATAATAGAAATAATCAACCAAATCCGAAAGGGTGTCAAAGGTTTTATATGTGCACAAATCGCCAAATTGATGTGGCATAAAATATGTGAAATCTTTTGGCTTGTCAAGAATGACAGCAGTCGGCTGAGGATGATTAATATGCTCTTTCAAACCCGAAAGGCTCAAATCAAACTCAATTTCGTTGGCAACAATCGGTGATATCCCCTGAATAACCTTGCCTGCTGCCTTGCCACGAGTGGTATCAAGCGACTTCATCTTCGCTTCAATGTCAGGAATACTGTCGGTCAAAATATTCATTTTGTCCTGTGCCGGTGGGAGTTTATAAGTTAACCCCGGCAAAATTTCCCTGACAGACGACTTTGTTTCGTCAATTCGCTTTACGCACTCAATAATTTTATATTTCTTGTCAACAAGGATAATGTTGCTGTACTTACCCATTATTTCAATAATAAGTCTGTACTCAACAGGGTCGCCCAAATCATTTCGTGCATCAAACACGAGAGTGAGTATTCTCTCAAATCCCTCCTGCTTGATTTCCCGAAGAATCGCACCGCAAAGAAGCTTGCGAAGAAGCATTGTGAGCATAGGCGGTTTCTTTGGATTTTCGATATATTGATTTGTAAGCTGTATTCTTGAACTGTCGGCTTTTGCGGACAAAAGGAGTTTTTCGCTTCCGTCATAAGTCCTGAAAGTGAAAAGTATTTCCTCTTTTGACGGCTGATAAATTTTATCAACCCTGAATCCGACAACTTTAGATGCTATTTCGTTTTTTATTAAATGAAGGAATATTCCGTCAAATGCCATAGTACATCTCTATTCTAAATTGATTTTACGGGATTTTCACGAGGTGCGACAATAAATTCAACATCTGTGAAAATCTGCTCTAAATTTTCTTTAAACATAAGAAACGGCAAGTTTTCCGTTTCAAAATGACCTGCGGACACAACCGCAAAACCTACTTCTGAAGCGTCAAGCATTTCGTGATACTTCAAATCACCCGTCACAAAACAATCTGCCTTTTGAAGAGCATCAAACATAAACTCACTGCACGCACCGCCGCCGACTGCAACAGTTTTGATAAGTTTGTCGGTATCGGTATATCTGATACCTGCCGTGCCAAGCTGTTGCTCAATATATTCCGCAAAATCGTCCATACTCATCGGTGAATCAAGCGAGCCGACAACAACAAAATCATCGCAAATTGTGTAGGTATCGTTCAAGCCCAACAATTTTGCAAGATTGGTGTTTATACCGCATTCAGCCTTGTCAAAATTTGTGTGAGCACAAAGATATGCAATATTTGAATTTATAAGATTATACACAGCCGTGTCGCTCATAACATTTTTCAATCCGCCAAAAATCAGCGGATGATGAGTGAGCACCAAATCAGCATTGACATCCTTTGCAAAGTTGACAACTGCCTTTGTGCAATCAAGCGACATAACGACCTTTTTTACTTCTTTTCTGAAATCGCCGACAAGGTGACCAGAATTGTCCCACTCTTCCTGCGATTCATAAGGTGCAACGGAATTGATATAATCATATATATTTTTTACGGTAGTCATATTTTTTCCTCAATAGCTTTTATCAAATCATCGAGGCAAAGCCCCGACTTTTGCTTATTCTTCAAATAAACGAGCAAATGCTCAAAGTATTCTTTATCGCTAAAATCGGTAATTGCCCCCAAATAATAATCAATCTGTGATTTTTCCGCAACTGTGCCTGAATAATCGGCTGAAAATATGCTGTAATGATGCCTGCCGTCTGCAACAATAATGTCTTTTGTTATTTCAAAGCCGTTGTCATATAGCCACTTTCTCGCAATTTCAGGGTGAGTCATAGGATTAAGAATGATTATCTTTGACCGAATATTCTCAGCTTTTGAAAGAATATCCGCAATCAACTCTCCGCCCATTCCCGCAATAATAACGGTGTTGAAATCTTCCCAAACTTCCTGCAAGCCGTTTGACAAGACGCATTTGATTTTGTCATCAAGACCCGATTGAGAAACAAGAAAACGGCAAGAATTAAGAGGTGCTTCGTTTATATCGCAAGCGACCGCTCTTTGGCATATTTGATTTTCAACAAGATACACAGGAATATAGCCGTGGTCAGTGCCCACATCAACGGGAACACTTCCCTTTTGAACCATATCGGCTATCGCCTGCAAGCGTTTTGTCAATTTAACCATCAATTACCATAATACTCCATTATATTAATATTTTATATTATAATATATATTGTGCATATTTGCAAGTAATGTTTGCAAGATGAAAAAATATGTGCTAATATATAGAGCAGAAATACAAAAAGAGGTAACAAAATGAACGAAAACACAGAAAAAATTATCGAGCCTAAATTGCGATTTGACGCCTTTATGGCAAATGTCAAAGACGGCGGTCTGCGCAGCGTAAGTTCAATATATATGCTTGTTTGCTACATAGTTGCAAATATGAACAAAAGAGTAAGTGCCGCTACAATCATTGAGGCTGTCAACGATGCAATGATTGCGAATTATTTTGAAATCTCGGATGCGGTCAACAAACTCATAAAAGCAGGAACAATCAACGAGGACGAAAATAAAATGCTCTATATGGACGAGCAAGATGTCAAGGAAATTGCCCTCATTGAAAAAGACCTCCCGTTAACCATAAGACAACGAAGCATAAAGGCTTGCCAAAAGGTTATTGCAAGAGAATCATATAAGCGTGAAAACAAAGTTATATGCGAAAAAGTAGACGGCGGATACAAACTTCATCTCAAAGTCAGCGACAACACAACGGACTTTATGAATCTTGAACTTTTTGCAGTAACCGACACACAGGCGGAACTTATAAAAGACAAATTCATCTCTGACCCCGCAACAGTGTACGAAACCCTTATTGACGCAATTTTTAATAACTAAACTTTACTAAACAGTACAGTAAAACGGTGTAGTCCAACTAAATGGATTACACCGTTTTTTATTATTTTCATTACTATTTAATTAAAGAAGTTCACCGTATTTCTTTACAAAAACCCTCTTTACGATTGTTACAAGGCACATATACGCAAAGATGATTCCGGCAAGATATGCAAAATAAATTGCAGGCAACGCTGTCAAACCGATTGCAGTTCCAAGTGGAGTGAACGGAATAGCTGTCAAAGCGAAAATCCCCATAAAAGTAAGAGTTGTAACCGGAAGTGACGCTCTGCTTTGAACAAACGGAATTTTTGGTGTTCTGATCATATGAATTACGAGAGTTTGACTCCACATTGATTCAACAAACCAACCTGTTTGGAACAGTGCCATAAACACAAGCTGACCGTTTGCACCAAGATTTTTATATGCTCCGTCACATACAAGAGGGCAAATTACAAAATACATCAGTGCATATGTAACTATGTCAAAAACAGAACTTGTTAGTCCAATCCAAACCATAAATCTGCCAATACCCGAAGCATCCCACTTGCGTGGCTTTTTGAGAAATTCCTTGTCTACATTATCCCACGGAATTGCAATACAGGAAATATCATAAATAAGATTGAGCAAAATCAAATGGATAGATTCCATAGGCAAGAACGGAAGAAACGCACTTGCAACCAAAACAGAAAACATATTGCCAAAGTTTGATGATGCGGTCATCTTGATATATTTAATCATATTGGCATAAGTTTTTCTGCCCTCAATAATTCCGTCACGAAGAACGGACAAGTCTTTTTCAAGCAGAATAACATCAGCACTTTCTTTTGCGATGTCAACGGCTGTGTCAACACTGATTCCGACATCGCTGACTTTCATTGCAGGCGCATCATTGATGCCGTCACCCATATATCCGACTGTGTGACCATTGTCACGAAGTGCAGTAACAACTCTCGCCTTTTCAGTTGGTGAAAGTTTTGCAAAAACAGTTGTTTTTTCGGCAACTTCTCGGAGCTTTTCATCGCTCATATAATCCAAATCGGAACCGAGAATAACATTTTTAACAGGTAATCCGATTTGTCTGCAAATACAAGCGGTGACTTTTTCGTTATCCCCTGTGAGAATTTTTACAGAAACGCCGTTTTCACGCAACGCCTTGATAGCATTTGCAGTTATTTCCTTTGGCGGGTCAAGAAATGCCAAGTATCCGATGAGCACCATATCCTGTTCATCGGCAACCGAGAACTCACCAACAGGCGCAAAATCTGTTTTGTGTGCAACTCCAAGCACTCTCATTCCGTCGTTATTGAGCTTGTTCACTCTGTCGAGCACAAGTTCTCTCATTTCATCGGTCAACGGAACAATGGTGTCGTTGTATTCAACAAAACCTGAAACAGAAAGCATTTCCTCAACAGCACCCTTTGTAATCATTTGTGTTTTGCCGTTGATATCCTGAACAACAACGCTCATTCTTCTGCGTTCAAAATCAAACGGAATTTCGTCAATTTTTGTATAAATTCTATCAAGTCCAAGCAAGGAATCGTTGCTTTTCTTAAGTTCATTTGCCTTTTCAATGATGGCAATATCCATCAGGTTTTTCAAGCCTGTTTGATAAAAACTATTCAAAAAAGCGTGACGGAGAACTCTGTCATTTTCGTTTCCCATAAGGTCGATATGCTTTTCAAGGACAACCTTGTTTTGAGTTAAAGTGCCTGTTTTGTCCGTGCAAAGTATATCAACCGAACCTAAATTTTGAATAGAATTCAGTTTTTTGATAATAACCTTTTTCTTGCCCATTGATACAGCACCTTTTGCAAGGCAGGTGGTTACTATCATAGGGAGCATTTCAGGTGTAAGTCCTACTGCAACCGAAATTGCAAACAGCACAGCTTCAAGCCAGTTGCCTTTTGTGAATCCGTTGATGAAAAGAACAACAGGAACCATCACAAGCATAAAGCGAATCAACACCCAAGACACTGAATTTACACCCTTTTCAAAGGTGGTTTTTGCAGGCTTTTCGTTGAGAGTTTGAGCAGTTTCACCAAGCATTGTGTCGTCACCGACTGCAACAGCAACGGCAATTCCGCTACCGCTGACAACAGTGCTGCCCATAAATGCAAGGCAGGTGCTTTCAGTCAATTTTGTATTTTCCTGACAATCGGCAGTTTTCTCAACCAGCTCGCTCTCGCCTGTCAATGCAGATTGATTGATAAACAAATCTTTTGCATTGATAACTCTAACATCGGCAGGAACTAAATCACCTGCTGAAAAACAGATGATATCACCAACAACAATTTCATCAACAGGGATTTCCTCTTTTTCGGCATTTGCTCTTTTAATGCAAGCCGTTGTTTCAATCATTTCGTTCAGTTTTTCCGAAGCTCGTTCGCTTCTTTCCTCTTGAATAAAACGGAGAAAACCGGAAATCAACACCATTACGCTGATGATAATTACAGTGATAGGGTTCTTATCGCCAGGCTCTGCAAAAATGATATCGGTAAATGCAGAAACAATTGCAAGCACGATAAGAACTAAAGTAAACGGATTGATAAAAGCTCCGTAAAGCCTTTTAATTAACGAGTTTTTGTTTGAACTTGTAACAACATTTTTGCCGTAAATGTCCTCTGATTCTTCAACCTTGTTTTCAGTCAAACCGTCAAGGGATGTGTTGAAATAATCAAGTACAGAGTTTACATCCGACCTAACGGTCATAGCCAATCTCTCGTTGATTTTGTCTCTTTTAACAATGTTTTCAGCAAATTGTTGCTTCAAAACTCTTTCATTCAAATTCTTCTTCATTGGTCTTTTCCTCCTAAAAATAGTTTTTTGAGCAGTGCTCATACAACTATGGGGAGCAGACGCAATCTAAAAGGCAAAGTTATTGCCTAAATTTGTTCGACTGAAGAAAAACGACAGCCGAGATATTAAGTTTTGTTATACTTCGCCCTTTGGATTCTGCGTTTTTACTTCCCACATTGTCCATTTTTCTTCACCTCACATTAAAAATTATTAAAATAAAAACCATACATCCCAAAACGGAAATATGGTTAAAATTCATACATAAAACAAAGCGCCACATGCAATTGAGCCTTGCTATTCCGTTTGGGCTTTAGCTCAAAAGGGCGGTGAAACTGCATTAGTCAACGCCTTGATACGACGATAACTGTTCAAACCAACTAGTGATGTCTCCATCGCTTTGCGGCAGCAGTCCATATCCCTTAAGTAGCCTCACTTATCGGATATTTATTTGTGTACATTATATACCTGCACACATAGCTTGTCAACCGAAAATTGAAAAATATTATTTCAAATGTTTTTTAAGTTCTTCTACAGACAGGCACTTTGCTGTTTTTAAAAGGTTTTTGTATCTGTCCATATTATACTGAGAATGTTCTGTTTCCTTGCTCCAAAGGTGAATTGTCCAGCTATCCTCGCCAAAATATGTATTGACAAGAACGCCCACAACAGCCATTTTTGCCTTGCTCAAAACATCCCTGTCATAAACGGCTTGCAAGAAATATTTGTACAAAAAGTACATTGCAATATTTTCATTTGCCTGAGTGTCCGGAACAGGCTTAACTTCCCTGTTTTCAACCTTGATTTCCCACTCTGGATTGATTAATTCGGGATTGTCAAACACCTCAAAGAAGTCGATGTTTTCATCATTTCCGTCAGGATAATCATCAAGTTGCGACTGCAAATCCTGTGCGAAATCAAGGAGAGTTGAAAGTCGTTGATTGATAGGTTTTGACTTATCTTTTACTGTTGTATATGCCTCTTTCCTTGCTTTTACAAGGGTATAATACAGCATACCGTCAATGTCATTGAGTGACGGAAGTTCGTCTGTCATTTCTTCCTCAAACTCAAATGACGGCAAATCGTACATCATATCGGAAGCGACAGGGCAAGAAAACGAAACACCGATTTCCCTTGTTCCGCCAAAATCATAAATAAATCTCGGAAAAGTTCTGCAAGTATACGGGGTGTGCTCTCCGCCGATTGCAATGTGCATATCGCAAAGATTTTCGTCATTCAAAAACGGACAACGCTTTTTTGGTGCAAGAGTAAAAATCGTGTTGTCAAATTCGTCTTTTGAAAGCACACGGTCTATTCTCTGCTTGATTTCGAGTGAAGAATCAAGGGTTTTGTAATATTCAAGAGAATCAATATCGGCATCAACCTCCCATCCCTGACAACAGGAATCGGGGCAAGCGCCTGCGATACATTTAAAATTTTTATAAAATGTGGGTTTTACTATTTTCATAATTTTAATCCTGCCAAATAACTGTTTTTGTAGTGAAAATCGTCCGAAACATCCTCAATTACCTTGATTTCAGGCGGAAGTTTGAAGCTTTGATTTTCACTTTTAAGTTCAAGTTCAAGAAAAGCACGGTCATCCCAAAAGCGGAAAACATCAAGTTCAAAATATTGACCGTCATACAAAAAGCAATATCTATCCTTGACTATAGTGTTTTTATCGGGGTCGGCATTTTTCATCAGTTCTTCATATTGTGCCTTGGATATAACATCCTCGGTTTCTTCCGCACACGAACCTGTCACACGAATTTTGAGAGTTTCAAAATAAGTAAATGTTCCGTTTGAGCCTCTTTTTCTTATTCTGTGTGAGCCGACTGCACAAAGCAAGTATGTCTGCGAAATTTCAGCCTTGAACGGGTTGTATTTTTCAAGAGAAGCAAGGTCGGGATATTCAATAAGAAACTTCTTTTCGATTTCATATCCGCTCAAAATTGATTCAATTTCCGCCCTACAAGCCGAATATTTTTCATCAAATGTGCTTTCGTTTTTCACATAGCGCAAATGAGAATGTCCGACAGACACATCAAGCAATCTTTTTTGATATTCAAGTGCTTCTTTATAAGTTTCAATTCGTGCAGATGTTGAAAAATACCCACTTTCGGGTGCAGTTTCCAGCACAATCAACGCATCATATCTTGCCCAAGAATCAACTACATTCATACCGATATTTTCGGCAAGCGCAATCTTATCATCAACATAGCTGAAGCAATCGGTTATGCCTCGGTCATAAATAACAACGACCTCATCTTTTTTGCTTTGCGCTGCTTTTTTTAGAATTTCAGCCTCATTTTCAAGCTGTTTTTTTGCCACAAGAGTTTCAAAACCAAGGTAATCATTCCTGCCGACAACGCTTGCTATAATCTCATATGCCGATTCGGGACAAATGAAAACATCTCTGTTTTCCGTATAAAAATCAGCCGCAAGCCTTTCGACAATTGAGGTTTTGCCCGAACACGGTGCTCCGGTCAATGCAATTTTTGTAATCTTTGCCATTTTATCACCCAACACATTATATCACAATTTTATACATTTACAATCCCAAAGGAAAAATGTACACAATAAGTTAAAATTTACAGCAAAAACTCCCCTTGTGCATACAAGAGGAGCTGTAAATTTAGAACAATCCTGTTTCTTCAATCTTCTTTTCAAAGAACTTGACAGGTTTTTTAACGATAGCCTTAATCGGAATACCGATAATAAGACCTGCAACCGCATATGCAAGAAGCTTGAGAAGATAAATCCAATAGTTATTGCCGTATGTTCCGCAGATACATTCACGCATAGCTTCAATTACAAAGGTAAACGGAATGTACGGATTGATTGACACGAAGAATCGAGGTGTTACATCTATCGGGAATGTACCGCCCGAACCACCAATCTGAACAACAAGCATAATAACGCCTATTGCCTTACCTAAATCGCCAAAGGTATATACAATCGAATATATAAAGAACGAATAGACTATCGAGGCGAGCACACCTGCAAACAAGAATTTGACAGGGTGATAGCACTGTATCTTCAAGAAATAGAGGTCACCGAGGCAGATAATCAAGCCCTGAACAACTGCAACACTCAGGAACAAAAGGCTTCTGCCAAAGAATTCCTCGTGAGGTTTCAGCAACGGTGAAATCTCTTTTTTCTTCTTGATATTTGTTTTTATAAGGGCAACAAGCATAATTGCACCAACCCAAATTGCAAGAGTTGAATAGAAAGGTGCCATAGCCGAGCCGTAGTTTTCAATTCCGTAAACCTTATCGGTTTTAACTTCAACAGGGCAAGCAAGGAACTCACCGAGGTCACCGCCGTTTTTAGTCGTAAGATTTACAACGGCATTCACCATTTCGCTGTCCCTGATATTATCAATAACATTAACAAGATTTTTAAGCTTTTTATCGGTGTTTTTGAGCACCTTATTCATAGAGATAACAAGGCTGTCGCCCGTATCCGCACAATCCTTTAATGTTGCGGCAAAAGAACTGATTTCGGGTGCTTTATCTTGGAAATTATCAAGCATATCCGACAAATCGCCAAGAGTTATAACAAGACTGTCAATTGCCTGAGTCAACGCAGGTTCAACATTCTTGTCATAGTTATTTGCCGCACTTTTGAGCGAAGCAGAAACCTTGCGAAGCTTTTTGGCATTGTTATAAGCATTTTTATCGTAGTCAACATTTGAAGCTTTAACAAGCGTTGAAGAAATAATTTTGAGCGACTTACTGACATTGGTGAGCCTTGCGGTAAGAGCAGTAACCTCACCGATAGGCTTTGACAAAGACGAATTAATCTTTGTGAGGAGTTTACAAATTTCGTCAAGTTCATCTCTTACGCTGTCAAGTTGTGCTGCAACTTGTTTTGTGGTGGCAGTGACGCTGGACAAATCTTTGTTTGCAATTTTATCAATAGTATCTGCCGCTTCATCAAGCGTTTCGCAAGTGCTGTCAAGAATATTGCCGATTGATTCGGTCATTGAGCCCATTGCCTCTTGAGTGAGCCTTACGGCGTCAGAGGTGTCATTAATCATTGAGTTTGTATCGTTGACTAATGAATTAAGCTCCTTTGTGTCAATATTCATATTTTTGGCCATATTCAAAAGTTTTTCAAGGCTTACAAGAGAATCGGAAATTGTGCCAATAGTTTCTCTTGCACTATTTACTTGATTTTTGAGATGGTCAAAATTGTCTTCGCCCGACACAGGGTCGGCTTCCATTGCAGAGCCTATAACAGCGCTGAGCACATCAACAACTGTGGTTACAAATGATTCATTTACTGTTGTTTGAACGGTTTGAACAACCTTGTCGGTGATTTTAGTTGCAATGGCATTTTTCTTTTCGTTTGCATAATAAACGATTTGCGGTCGTTCGTAATCCTCGGTAACAATAGACGCAAGGTTTTTACTGAAGCCGCTCGGAATTTCAATAGCAGCATAATACTTGCCTGCTTCAACGCCTTTTACCGCATCTTTTTTAGATACGAACTGCCAATCGATAGAATCATTACCCTTTAAGTTATCACAAATTTGGTCACCGATGGCAATTTCAAGTTTTTTATATGTTGCGCCCTCATCTTCGTTACAAACAGCAACCTTCATAGCACCTGTTTTGCCGTATGGGTCCCAGTTTGCATAAATATTGAACCACGCATAAAGGCTTGGCAAAAGAGCAACACCGACAGCAAGAATGATTGCCATTGAATTGGTAAATATCTTTTTTACATCCCTTTTGAAAATTTTGAATATATTTTTCATTCGTCGCCGTCCTCCTCTTCTTCGTCTTCTTCATCTTCGTCATCGTCCTTGAAAATGTCGTATTCGCCAAATTCAAGTTGGTCATCGTCAAGCAAATACGGTATGACCTTATCTTTTACAAGATATTTGCAATAATCGGTTATTGTGAACACCGCAACCGCAACAAAAATAATAACAACCCACCAAATAAGCCAAACGGTTTTGTCGCTTGACTCTCTGATAGCAGATGCCACAATTAAACTGAAAATCACAAATATAACAGAAAATACGATTTTTACTATATTAAGAATTTTACATCCCTTGCGATACGATTCAATAATCTTTTCACGCAGGAATTTATATTTATAAGCAAGCTTTTCGCTGTGCTTCATCTTTCTGCTCATAATGAATTATCCTCAAAATAACAAATTGTATAATGTATTATAACGATATGTAATATCGATGTCAATATGCAAAATAGATAATTATACACTTGTATAACCACAAATAAACTGTAAATTATCAACATATTGTAATGGTATGTACAAATTTTTATATTCGTTGACTTTATATATAAAAAACTGTATAATATTTACTGGCTTTAAAAACAGATTATATTTTTAAAAAACATTTTATATGCCTCGCAGTAGTCGGCAGAAGCTCTGTTTCGCTTGCATCCTCCGCCTCTGCAAAGACGAAAATAGCGGCATTCTTTGCACTTTTCGTCAACGGCATACGATGATTTCACAAAAGATTTGAAGATTTCGCTTTCTCGCATTTTTAAGAATGAAACCTCATTTATATTACCGAGATAACATTCATTTATGCAATAAAAATCGCACGGATAAGTTGAGCCGTCACCTTCAACAACGAATTGTTCGGAGCAAAAGCCGTTCATCCCGCATTGCTCGGCAGGTCTGCCCTGCATAAGAAGTCGATAGTTATCAAATTGACGGATTGACATCTGCGTGCCTCGGCTTATATCGTTGAAATAAAGCTTATAGCCCGATTGCAGATAGTTTGCATAATCGTCAACAGACATTGCGTATTTGCTGTTTTCCTCGCCAAACTCCTTTAGGCACGGGATATACTGCAAAAAGTGCAAATCATTGCATTTGAAAAAGCGATAAGATTTTCTGAAATTTTGAGCGAGTCGAGAAGTCAACACGCTCAAAATATTGAACTGCACATTGTATTTTTTCAAAAGTTCAATTGCTGACATAACATCGTCAAACGATTCCCTGCCGTCCTTATAAATACGGTATGAATTGAGTTCACGGTCACCGTCAAGCGACACACCGACCAAAATACCGTTTGATTTGAAAAATTCGCACCATTGCTCATCAATGAGCGTTGCGTTGGTTTGAATACAGTTTGTTATCTTTGAACCTTTTGTATTAAGCTCTTGTTCCTTTTTTATAAACATCCTAAAAAAGTCTATTCCCGAAAGCAAAGGTTCGCCACCCTGAAAGGTGAAAATAGCCTCTGTTGAATCGGCGTATTCAAGAGCACTTTTAATAACATTTTCTGCTGTTTTTTCGTTCATATATCCTTTGAACGCCTCATCTCGTTTTTCTGCAAGAGAGGTATAAAAGCAGTATTCACATTTTAAATTACAAGCCGATGATGACGGCTTTATCATAACTGAAATTGGCATAAAATCAACCATCCTTAAATTGATTATATCAATCGGACGGATTTATGTCAACGAATTAAAACAAATAGAATAGGAGATAAAATGGGTTTTTGTTTAATATATGCGGTTGTAATTTTTGCCGCCACATTTTTGGGTGCGTTCGTCGGTCTCGGAGGCGGAGTAATAATTAAGCCGTTACTTGATTTAATCGGCCACGACACAATTGCGGTGGTCAACTTCATTTCTGCCTGTGCTGTGTTCAGTATGAGCATAACCTCGACTATTAAGCACATCAGAGCAAAGACAAAAATCGAATTCGGCATAATTATTTATCTTTCATTAGGTGCTGTTGTCGGCGGTATTTGCGGTTCAAAACTGTTTGATTACTTCCTGACATTATTCAACAACTCACTCCTAAAGAGTATTCAAGGGCTTGCTTTGGGCATATTGCTCGTGGCATCCGTTATATATGTAAACACAAAAAATGCAAAGAGTTTTAAACTCACAAAGCCTGTGCCTATCGTTATTGTTGGCTTAACTCTCGGATTTATCGCATCGTTTTTGGGAGTAGGCGGAGGTCCTATCAATGTTGCATTTTTGGTGCTGTTCTTCTCTATGACCGTAAAAGAAGCTGCCGTTTACAGCGTTGGCACAATCTTTTTCAGTCAGCTTTCAAAGCTCATTACCCTTGGGGTTACACATACAATACCAAAGTTTGATGTCGTTACACTTATCGTTGCGATTTTATGTGCGGCTGTCGGCGGTATCGTGGGTGCAAAAATGAACAAAAAGGTTAATGAGAAAGTTATACAAAAAATATTTACCGTTATAGTATCGGCTGTTGCGCTTGTTAACTTTTACAATGCAATAGCAGGATTTATCGCACGGTAAACAAAATAAAGGGGAAAATTATGAAGCAAAAAAACATTATATTCTATTTTTCCGATCAACAGCGTTGGGACACGGTTAACAACCAAGTGACTCCAAATTTGATGCAGTTGGCAAGCGAGGGTGTTATGTTTGAAAACAACTTCACCTGTCAGCCTGTTTGCGGACCTGCAAGAGCATGCTTGCAATCAGGTTTGTATGCAACTCAAATCGGTTGTTACTGGAACGGTATTCCGCTTCCTGACGGTACTCCAAGCCTTGCACACTACTTCAACAATGCAGGCTATCAAACGGCGTACATCGGAAAATGGCATTTGGCATCGGACAGATTACCGGGCATTGGTATGCACTGCGAAGCAACCGCAATTCCAAAAGAGCGACTCGGCGAATATCAATACTTCCGTGGTGCTGATGTTTTGGAATTTACATCACACGGATATGACGGATTTATATTCGATGAAAACGGTACAAAAATCAACTTCACAGGATACAGAGCAGACTGCATAAACGACTATGCAACAGAATACATAGAAAACAGGGATAAGGATAAACCTTTCTTTATGTTCATCAGTCAGCTTGAACCTCATCATCAAAATGACCACCATTGCTATGAGGGATTCAAGGAAACAATTGACGATTACAAGAACTATCCGCTTCCTGATGATTTGACATTTATGAAGGGCGACTACAAAGAAATGTACCCTGACTATATGTCGGCTATCAACCGACTTGACTACAATGTCGGCAGACTTGTGCAAAAGCTCAAGGACGAGGGCATTTATGATGACACAATCATTATTTATACCTCCGACCACGGCAGTCACTTCAAGACAAGAAACCTTGAATACAAGCGTTCTTGCCACGAAAGTGCAACACATACTCCTCTCATCATCAAGGGTGGCGAATTTGTGGGTGGCAAAAAAGAAACAAGGCTTTCATCACTCATTGACATTCCGCCGACACTTATGGCTATGGCGGGCACTGATATTCCAAAGCAGTATATGGGTATCGACCTTGCAAAGCAAGTGAACGGTGAAGAACCGCCACGAAAGAATGTATTTATTCAGGTCAGCGAGGCTTCAAACTCAAGAGCCATCAGAACCGACAAATACAAATATTCAATCAGAGACGCAAGTCCTTGCGGATATATTCACGCAAAGGCAAAAGTTTACTTTGAGGATTATCTTTACGATTTGGAAAAAGACCCGATTGAAAAGCATAATCTTATCAAAAACAAGGCTTATGCAGAAGTTCGTGAAGAATTGAAGCAACAGCTTATTGACGAAATGATGAATGCCGGTGAGGATAAACCTGTTATTATGCCGGCAATTAAAGCGAGGAAGATTTAATGGAGCAGAAAAAATACTTAACAATGAAAGAACGCATTTGCTTTACAGTCGGTGCGTTCGGCCGTTCGGGCATATACACACTTATGTCAATGTTTACTCTCGTTTTTTTCCAAAACGGAGCAGGCTTGACACTTAAACAAGGCACAACAATTATTCTTATCGGCAGAATTTTTGACGCACTCAACGACCCTGTAATGGGTATGATTGTTGACAGAACAAAGTCAAAATGGGGCAAGATGCGTCCATATCTTTTGTTTTCCCCTGTGCCGATTGCATTGACAACAATTGCATTGTTCTCCGCACCTTTTGAAGAGGGTTCAACGGCAGCATTTGTATGGGCACTTGTTACATACATCCTTTGGGGTGTGGCATTTACGGTACAGGATGTTCCGTTCTGGGGACTTTCATCTGTAATCACTCCGCTTGAAAGCGAAAGAACATCATTCATCTCAACTGCAAGACTCGGTTCAACATTCGGCGGTATCTTGCCGGCACTTCTTGTTCCGATTCTTTACCAGAGCAATATGGGCTACACAAAGGGATTCTTCCTTTCAGGTGTAATCTTTGCCGTTCTCGGATGTGCACTTTCTATTCTCATTTTCTTTGTTTCAAAAGAAAGAGTGCCAAAGATGGACCACACTCCGTCATTCAAGGAAACATTCGTTGTTCTCGGCAAAAACAAGCTTCTCATCATCGTTATTTTTGCTGCTGTTCTCGGCTCAACAATGGTTACTGCTAACCAATGCGCAGACTACATCGGCAACTATATTATCATCCAAAACTACACCGACTTTACACAGATTTTCCAAGATTTCCTCCCGGGTGCACAGAAGTTGCTCATCAACAATGTTGACGCTGCCGCTGCATACGATTTTTGGATTCCTCGTGGAACTATCGTAACAACTCTTACAGTTGCAATCGGTGTTGGTATGGTGCCTGCAATGGCTCTCTTCCCTGTTCTCAGAAAGAAGCTTTCACTTAAACAAATCTACATCGGCTCTGCACTGTTCGGAATGATTGTTCACGCACTTTTCTCTAATAGCCTGTACATAACGCTTGAAGCCGTTT
>CABQCC010000035.1 GCA_902462495.1 uncultured Eubacterium sp.
AGCCCATCGAAACTTTGTCGCCTGCCGTTAAAGGTGTGGGAGCTTAACGAAAACTACAAAATATATTTCAGACATTCAAAATATATACCGGCATGGGAAAGCAATTTTTACTGTGTAAACTATTGATAAAGGCCCTGAAGCACGCCAAAATATAATCAACCGAATTTAGTCTTCTTTGTGCAAAAGAAAGTGGTAAAACAATATGTTGCCATAGAGATTGTAAAAGCACCGCAAGTATCGAACTTACGGTGCTTTTGGCGTTTTTCGTTTTTTGCTCACAAGCGGTACAATCGTACAGCAAAGTTCGCAAGAAAACGAAATTCAGAGCCTTTCTCAACAGCTTACATTACTGTTTAATATACTAAAAATTACATTGAATTTAAAAACGCTATTTTATTATTCCGCTTCTTTATGTCTTTCTATAAGAACATTGAGCATTTCTTGATGAGATTTGCTTGTAATCTCATACTTAATGGTAGGAATGATTGAAATTGCCATACCTATTGCAGGCGGAATTGTGATCAAAAGCCACATTGCCTTTGAATAATTTTGAAAATCGGTTGCAAACGACGCACCGTTGGCAATGGCTGTATTCATTTTATCAATGTTAACATCGGAATAGCCGACTGCGGCATAGACATAAGCCGAAATAATTGAAGCGATACCCGTTGAAAACTTTTGGATAAAACTTTGACCTGCAAAAAACACACCGTCGGGACGGTAGTTATGATGATAATCCTCATAGTCTATACAGTCGCTTATCATAACGCTTTGGCAAACCATAACCGCACCAAAGCCAATTCCGGCAAAAAGGAGCAGCACGCCGTCGATGGCTACCCAACCTATTTTGGCAAGTTCGGTAGGAGCGATAAGATAAGTAACATACAGCAAAGCCATAGGCAAAGCGGAAAAGCCTGTAAGATTGTAAAGCGTTTTTACATCAATCTTTTTCATAAGCACAGGGCAAAGTGCCGTTGCACCGAACTGACCGATAAAGAACGCACCGCCAATGATAACAGCGGTAAGGAATGTTTTGCCGTTGCTGAACGCATTGGTTAAATCGCCGCCGCAATAGTAATATGTAAACAAAGTCATTACAACTGTTGCGAGGAGCTGAAGCGGAGCACGAAGAATACCGGAAATCAAAAGTCTTCTGAATGGTTTGCAGTTCCACATAAGAGCAAACGATTCTTTCATCGTTTTTCTTTCATCCGTATTAGGTACTCGTTCTTTAACGCCCAAACCTGCACATTCAAAAAGAATTGACGACACAATCGTCATTGCGATACCGACAACGATAAAGCCTTTTTGTGCATTTTCACTTTCGCCGAATGCTTTGTTAGCCACCTGACTGAGAGCAACAACCGACACAATACCGAGACCTGACGCAATGGAAGCAACTATTCTTGCAAGGGCAATAAGATTTGCTCTGTCTTTTTCAACCTCACTCATACGGCTGATGACACCCCAAAGCGGAACATCGCCCGCCGTGTAGGTCATACCCCAAAGAACATAAGACACAGCTGCCCAAGTTACAATCAATACCATAGCGGTTGTATTGCCGTTTTCTTTAGCCACGGCATAATTTCCGTTGAGGAATGCAACGCAGGTAACTACGCAAATTACAAGCGGAGCAAAAAGAAGATAAGGTTTGCACTTGCCCCATTTTGTTCGTGTTCTGTCAACAATCGAGCCCATCATCGGGTCGTTGATTGCATCCCAAATTCTTGCGATTGCAAAAATCCAGCCGAGTGCCACAGCAGGCAGACAAATTACATTTTGAAAATAATAATAAAGCCCTGCAGTAACAACATTGTAAATAAGATTTTGACCGAAAAGACCGGTTAAAAACATACCGGCTTCTTTTTTGGTATAAGTTAATCTTTCGTCCATAATAACCCCTTTTTTTAAATTAGGACAAAAAAGGACGATTCCACCGAACCGCCCTTTTAACATTATTCGCTATAAAAATATGACTTATGCAGCCTTTTCCTCTGCTGTATCGTCTTTCTTTTCTCTCATAAGTACAAACTTTTCCATTGGGAAGAGAACTACCATCTGAACAAAACCTGCTGCCATAGAAGCAAGAAGACGGGCGATAGACTCGTTTGTAACTATCTTGAGGAACCAGTTGCTTGCTTCAACCTTGAGAAGTGCACCAACGATTGCACCCTGCATCCAAGTTGAGAAGAGGATGAGTGCAAGAAGAAGCACGATGTAAATAACAAAGTTGTACCAAGCAGAATCAGACTTGAATGTTGTCTTTTTATTCTGATAGAAACCGTAAATATTAGCAACAAGGTTTGAAAGAAGGAACGGAAGTACATAACCCCAGGTTACTACACCGTCGATAACATACTTTGTAGCTTCTTTTGAGCCTGCTGTAAACATTGTAGGTGTGAAAATGCCTCTTAAAAACTCAGGAAGCAATGTGTGGATTTGGTCGCATACCAAAGGAAGCAAAGCCGCAAGTGCCAACTGAATGATTGTTACAAGACCCGATACAACAAGGAACTTTACAAGTTGCCAAAGAGTCTTGATAAAACTACCCTTTTCTTCGGCAGCGTTATCAATGCCGCCAAGACTGAATTTTTTCTTTTCGTCTGCCATAAATTTACTCCTTAAAAATTATGATTTCTATGTAAATAGCGAATTTACTAAATCATTATAACAATTTTAATTCCAATATGCAACAATTATTTTAGTAAAAACATACAAAAATTATGAGAACAGCAATCCGAGCATAGCGGTACCCGAAATTGCGTGAATAATAGCGATAACCGCCCACACAATAAGTGCAACGATGCCGGCAAGTATTGCAAGAAGAAGGATTACAACAAGGATGAGAATAAGGAGCACAAGAGGTCCTTTTTTGCTCTTATTGACTGTATCATCAAACTTCTTTTGCTCAAAAGCAGAATCGGGAGCAGGGTTTTGCTCATCATAAATCGGATAAAGCGGAAGAGTTGCCTCGGCATCGCAATAACCGCTGTTCCAAAGCAGAGGCTCAAAAAGACCTCTGACCGAGGTTGCACCTTTGAGCACCTTGCCGATTGAAAAATGAATTGTATTCAAAAATGCGTCAATTACATTAAGAAAACCGCAGGTGAGCTTATATTCCCTTGTGTCGGGAGTGTACGGAGAATCACCGCAGTACAGGTTTTGGATAAGTTCGAGAATAAAATCAATAACCTTGTTGTTCGCAATATCTGCTATATCGGACTTTTTAAGACCGCATTCCTTTTTGCAAAGTCGCCAAATTTTCTTGAAAGTCAGTTTGTCAAGGAACTTGCCGACAGGTTTTATTATCCAAGCAAACTTTTTGACGGTTTCGCCCGAAACAGAAAACGCAGGCGTCATTTCCGCAAGGCGGTCAATATCGTGACCCATTGCCCACAGAACTTCCTTTATCATACCGAAGAAAAAGTTTTTCATATAATCCGGAAAACTCTTACCGTCGGTATCAAGTCCGTCAACATTGTCAACAAAAACCGTGTCAACATCTATCTTTGAATTTTTCGGGTCGAAGGTGACATTTCTCATTACAGGCGGACAGCCGATAAGCGCACCGCAGGTAATGTCATAAAACTTGTTGCCTTTTTTGGTTGTTATATCGCTGATGTCGTGAACATGAGTATGTCCCGTGAGCATACAGGAAAGACCGGCATCCGCAAAGATTTCTCGTGTTGTTTCGTAATTTCTCTGCATATTGCAGCCGCCGATAATGTTATAAAACGGTGACGGTGAAATCATTGGGTGATGAGTCATTGCAATTACAAACTGGTCGTTCTTTTTTGCATCCTCAAGCTGTTCCATAATCCAAGCCATACAGTCATCGGAAAATCCTGAACCGTTTTCACCCTCCGGCTTGTAATTTGTGTCGTCATTAAGTGCAAACAAACGATAGCCCGGTGCAAGCTGAACAACATAGCACATAGACTCCTTATGCACGGCAATAGCCTCGTTCGGTCCAAACTCATAGTACATATCCCACAAATCGTGTCTATCACCGACGGCAGGAACTTCAATTTTTTCGTCACCCTCATAAGCATAGGCAATGCCATCGTCCTGATAATCGTGGGTGGCTGTTATGACATAAACCCTCTTGCCTCTTTTTTTGAGGTCACGGAGCATCTCTATAAACTCCTCGTGCGACTGGATTTCGCCCTCGTGGGTGGTATCTCCCGAAATAAGAACAATATCCGTTGAGGTGTCCTCGCACAGCATATCAAAGGCTCTTTTGATGACAAGAGAACTGTCCTTAATCACCATCTGCGACTTGGATTCCATCTTGTCATAAGCCTTGCCCTGAGTGCCGAGTTTTGTTGAATAATAATGAACATCGGTAATGAATTGAACCTTAAGCGGTTCGTTATTTGCGCCTACAATTTTTTCTGCCATATTTCACACCTCATCACGCAATTTCAATTTTGAGCACGCCTTTTTTGACTGAACCGTCAAAAGTAAATTCCAACGCACTGCCGTTGCGAAGCTTGAAATCAACAGCTTTGCCGTCAACGGTTGCCTTATAGGAATTCTTGTCACTAAGGGTTACTATCATTGAATATTTATCGTTATTTCCAAAATATTTGAACGAAATTTCTGCACCGTCATCGGTTACATTTTGATAGTCCGTCCACACATCAAGACCGGTTGTAACCGTGCCCGATTTATAATAAGCATTTGCCCAAATGCTGATAGGTGCAGACAAACCGCCAAAGTTGTGAAACCATCCGCCACGGCGGGTTTTGATGCCGAAACATTCATAGGTGAAATAGGTGAAATCGGTTTCTTCTCTCCACATTTCAAGTGCACGGTTTGCAATTTCAAACGCAAAGTCGGCGTCGCCGTTATCAAGCATTGTTTTCCACACAAACCATTGGTGGCTCATCCAAACATTGCCGTTCCAATAACCGTCATCAAAATAATAAGAGGCGGACATATCAACAGCAGAAACACCTGCATTTGACCACATTTCTTTTGGATTTTTGATATGAGAAATCAAGCGTTGTTTTCTTTCTCCGTCAACCGCACCTGCGATAAGCGGATAAACTCCGTCAAAGCCTTTATCCCAATTTTCGCCGTTTTCGGTTTTCATAATATAAGGAGAATTTGCGTCCTTATCGTACATTGTGTAGCCGAAATATCCCGACTCCTCATCCCACGCAAATTTATTGAGCACATCGGTTGAAAGTTTTATATCTTCATCGTAAACGGCAATATCATCTGTTTTGTTGAGATAATCGGCAACCATTTTCATAATCTTGCCTGCACGGATGATTTGGCTTGTGGAAAGGCAAGGGCAAGAATACTCCTCCGCCTTGTCGGCAATCATCTTGACCTGAGCCGGATAATCGTCCATACCCGAACAAGAATACCAATAATCATATGTTGTGAGCAGTCCGTTATCAAACTTTGCGCAGGTTGAATTATGACTTCTGCCACGCAAAAATTCATAGTACAGCTTCATTTTGTTATACAAAAAGTCAAGTCTTGATTTATCATTTGTACGCTTCAAAAGTTCAAGATATTCCACAAACTGAGTCGGCACAAGCGAACCGTGAAGCAAGAAGCAAAAATCATCGTTGTCATCATCGCAAAGATACATATCAAGCGCATATTGGCACAGTTCGTTGCTGAACTCAAGAAGTCCCATACCGATGAATCCGCTGTCCCAAGTATAGAAGCTGTCCCAACGCTTGCCCGGTGTGTGATGAATAACATTTTCGCCGTGCTTATAAACGGGATAAACCGTATTTGTCAACAAGGTTGCACGCAAAATATCGGTTGAAAGAGCGTACTTTTCGCCACTCTTATTGAACTTTGCGGTTTCGCCTGCCGACTTGTGTTCGTTATAAATTTTTTCGTATTCGTCACAACTCAAAGGCTCAAAATCAGACTTTGCAACAACCGCATATTCAATGTGAGTGCTGTGCGGTTCAATGAAAATCGACTTTACAAGAGTGTTTTGGAAGAAGCCGTCATCCGAAGTTTTACGCTTGAACGAACCCGAAAAAGTTTCTTTCAAATCATCATATGTATGGTCGCCGTTTGAAAGACGGTTGATGAGTGCGTCCTCAAGGCTTCCGCTGTCGAGCGTGCGGAAACGGGTGTTTGGATTTGAAGTAACCACCCTGAATTTGCAATCGTCATAATGATAATCAATATCAACGGTGTAGCCGTTTTCGTTTTTCTTTGTTGAAATTTCAGGCTCAAAATCGTGCTTGATTTCAACAACTTCAAGACTGTTGCCTTTTTCATAAACAGCGACAAAATCAAGTTCAACTCCTGCACCGCCGAGGCTGACAAGTTCAAATTTTTCCGCAAAAGGAAGTTCAACAATTGTCAAATCATCGCTGTGAGGCAAAGTGATTTCCGAGCCGTTCAAAGCGAATTTTGCATCTCCGTCGGTTACAGTCTTATATCTGAGAGCAACAACAGGGTTTTCAATTCCCTCTGCCGACAAACGATAAGACACATTGTCCCCTGCTTCACAGCCAAAAGGTTTCAATCCGAGATAATGAACATGGGCGTTATCGCATCTGTCGCCCAAGCCGTAGCCGAGATAGAATTCCTCACTCTTGAACATTCCTCTGAACATACCGTCTGGCGTTTCGTTCTCCCACGGTCTGATTTTTGCGTAGGAATATTCCGCATAATCATTCGCTTTAATAAGTTTGTAATTCTCATTTTCAGCCTTGATGTAATATTCCTTTGAATTCGGGAATTCAAGTGATGAAAAGAAGTTAAGCACCGTATTTTGCGACAAATCGGTGTTGTTTACAAATTCAACCCTTGCAAGATACGCTTCGTCATTTATTTTTGAAAACGAAACATCGGCATACACCATATCTTTCCACATCAATTCATATCTGTATGAATAGAAAGAATAGTCCGTTGCGCACTTCCACAAATGGTAGCTTGACGGAACGGTTACATTGGGAACAGGTGTTGACGAGTTCCAAATTGTTGGATGAACAGAGAAATCAAAACGCACCGCATTTGCACTTGATTTTTCGTTTTTATTGTTCATAGTGCCCATAACCCTTGAAAGCCCCATATACTTCTTTGAATAAGGTCCCCAAATCGGCATAGGCGAAAGCGATTTTTTCGACATAGCATTCTCCTTAATTTGTTAAAAAATATCATTTTTTATTATGTGCAAAAAGTATAAATTTGTCAATATTTTTACTGAATTTATTTGCATATTTTTGCTTTTTTTGACAATTAAATTATTGACAAAATAATAGTTTAAAGTTATTATAATATACTGAGAAGTATTTAAAAAAGGAGATAATATATGAATATTGACGAAAATGTTAGAAAGATACTTGTATCTCTCTTGAGAAAATGGAAAGTCATAGTTGCATTTGCACTTGTCGGTGTTTTGCTCGGATTTTTCTATACGGCAAACATCACAAAACTTACCTACACCTCAGAGGTCGAGTTTCTTGCTTATGCAGTAGACGCTAAAAACGAAATCAAAGGCTCGTATTTGTCAACTCCCGATGACACAAGAACAAGCAACACAAGCAAAATGAACTACACAAAAATGATGCTTGCCACATACATCGAGATTATGAACACAAACGAGTTTGCAACAACAGTTGCCCAAAACCTGAACAACCGAATAAACTCGAATTGCACGGCTGACTTCATCAAAAAGTCAATGACCATAGAAGCTGTTGAGGACACGGCGATGTTCACAATTTCCGTCACCTGCCAAAGCAACGATATGGCATACGAAATTGCGCACCAGCTTGAAACCGAAGTTCCTCAAATGATGAAAAGAACAAACAACGGTCTTGTTTTGGCAAGCGTTGAGGACAAGCCAATCAAAGCATCAGCAGCCGGAAGCAAGGGCTATGTAAAGAAGTGTGCAATCGGTGCTGTTGCAGGCATTGTTATTGCATGTGCATATGTTATTCTGCGCAACCTCCTCGACATCAAAATCCGTTCAAGCGAGGAACTTGTTGAAAAATACAACATCCCTGTTCTCGGAAGTATTCCGAATTACGAAATCAAAAATGCAACATCAAGAGTCAAGACAATTGATGATTCTTATGCAAGCACAAGCGTGAAGGGAGATGAAGAATAATGGCAAAAAAGAGCAACAAAAAATCTGTTAAATCAAACACAACAGCCCGTCAGCTTTTGAAGGATATCGAAATGGACCCTTCGCTCAAGTTCAGAGTTGAGGAAGCATACAAAAGCGTCAGAACAAACATTATGTTCTCGGTTATGAAAAAAGGTTGCAAGACCATAGTTATTTCTTCATCTGCACCGAACGAGGGCAAAACAACCACAACCATCAACATTGCAATTGCACTTGCACAAGCCGACCAAAAAGTTTTGCTTATTGACGGCGACTTGCGTAAACCGAAAATTCACCACTATTTTTCTGTTCCTAACTCACCGGGACTTACAAACTATCTCGGAAGCAAGGTAGGTTCAAACACAGCAGAAAAAGCAGATTTGTTCTCGGTTATCCACGCAACGGAATTTGAAAATCTTTCTGTCCTTTGTTCGGGTTCTATCCCTCCAAACCCTGCTGAAATCCTCGGCAGTGAGCCAATGGCAGAATTTTTGGAGGAAATCGGCAAAGATTTTGACTACATCATCATTGACACACCGCCTATCAACGTTGTATCCGATGCACTTCCTGTAATCAGAGAGAGTGACGGCGTTGTGCTTGTTGTTCGTTCAAACCACTCAACTCATCCTGAAATTCAGCGTTCAATTTCCGCACTTGAATTTATTGACGCAAAGATTCTCGGATTTGTTGTTAACTTTGCAGAATCGGGTCGTACAAAATACGGCTATGGCAAATACGGTCGTTATCGCTACGGCAAATATAAGAACAGCTATGGCTACGGCTCATACGGTTCTTACGGTTCGTACGGCGGATACGGCTCATACAACGGCTACGGTTACGGTTCATACGGCTATGGCGGTTACGGCTACGGACACGGTTCAAGAGGCGGATACGACCCATACGGCTACGGCTACGGTTACGGTTCTGCTCCGTATGACGCACGACAGGACAAGAGATAATTATTGCGACAGTAAAGGACAGAATATAAATGATTATCGAAAATCTTGTGGAAACACATTGTCATATAATTCCGGGAATAGACGACGGTGCGCCTGATATTGAAACCAGCCTTGCAATGATTGAACAATTGCAAAGACAGGGTGCAAAAAAAATCATTCTCACCCCTCACTATTACTCGGACAACATTTCGCTTGATGACTTTTTAAGGCGTCGTGACAAAGCATTCAACGAACTGTTGAAAGCACTTCCGAGCGGAAGTCCGACGCTTATCCCCGCCGCTGAGGTTTACATCAGTCAATATTTGTTCAACAACCCAAACATTGACGAATTGAAAATCGGAAATTCAAACTATATTTTGATTGAACATCCGTTTGCAAGCAGTTTTTCAGAAAACACATACGACAGGCTTATGAATATGTACTGCGACTACGGCGCAAAGCCTATACTTGCACATATCGAAAGATACCCTGCACTTATGGACGACCCGTACAAACTTGAGGATTATATTGATATGGGTTGTCTTACACAGGTCAACATTTCATCATTTGCCGACTCTCACAGAAGTGTAAAGAAAAAACTCATTAAGCTCCTCAACACAGGTCATATTCATCTCATCGGTTCTGACTGTCACAATTTGTCAAGCAGAGCACCAGAATATGAAAGCGGAATAAAAGAAATCGTCAAAAAAAGCGGACAGGATGCAGTTGATGTTCTCATAAAAAATGCAAATATACTGACATCCGGAATATAAAAATCAACCTCGGGTTTTCTTTAACTCGAGGTTTTATTTTGTTAGAATGCAAAATATAATATAACGGTGATTTATATGAAAAAAACGGTTACCGTTTTGCAAACAACAGGACTGACGATGTTGATAATTCTGTTTGTTATTTTTTCAGCCAAAGCAAAAATGCAAACAATCGGCGGAATGAAAATGTGCGTGAACATAATCATTCCGTCACTTCTGCCGATTTTGATTTTAACCAACACGGCAATAAAAAGCGAAGCTTCGACATTTTTCGAGTTTATCCTCACGCCTGTTGCACGACTTCTGAAGCTGCCGCCGTCTGCCGTGTGTGCAGTATTTTTTGGACTAATCGGCGGTTATCCGACAGGTGCAATTCTTACAGAGCAACTGCTTGAGCACGGAGAAATAGACAATTACACGGCAAGGAGATTACTCAGATTTAACTTCTGCGGAGGAATAGCGTTCATCATCACGGCAGTCGGAACAATCAGACTGAACAGCACAAAAACAGGCGTTGTTATTTATATCATCAACCTGCTGTCATCAATCATAATTTGCTTGATTGAGAGCCTGTTTGAAAAGAAACAACCACATAAAAAGCAAAAAACCACAAAACAAAGTTTTTCGAACGCATTGGTAAATTCGGTTGAAGTCAGCACAAAAAGCATAGCAATAATGTGCGGATACATAACTTTTTTCTCTGCATTGTCGGGACTGTTTACAATACCAAAGCCGATTTTGCCTTTAATCGAAATCACAAACGGTGTGTTCTCCGCAAAGCAAATCATCTCTCTGCCCTATCTTTGCTTTTTCCTGTGTTTCGGTGGATTTTGCATACATTTTCAGCTTTTTGGAATAATCAAAAAGGCAGATATGCACTACTTTGATTTTTTTATTCACCGACTTGCAGGCGGAGTTATATCGTATTTCCTGGGAAAATGCTATATACAAATTTTCGAACCGAACCGGGAAGTATTCAGCAACATATCGCGAATCACACCGATTGCAAGTGAAATCAACAGCAGTTTGAGCGTAATGTTGCTTGCAAGTTGCGTAATCATAGTTGTTGACCTGCACAACAAAAAATCAAGTTTGATATAGTGCATATAATATGTTATTATAGATACGGTGATATAATGAAAAGAAATCTTGCAAAAATAATATCTCTGCTGTTGGCGATTTTGATGCTGACTGCGTGCAGTGAATTTGAAAGCATCGAACAAACCGTATCAAGCGAAAAAGAAACCACGACGCAATACACCGAAATTGCACAAAGTAAGAGTGTAAGCGAAGTTGAGCCGTACACGGTTTATCCTTATACGGTAATCAACAACAATATTCCCGAATTTGAAAAGACGGATTACACAAAATCATTTGAAAAATACGGCAAGCTTGACTCTCTCGGCAGATGCACATCTTGCATTGCAAACATCGGCACAGAACTTATGCCGACCGAGGAGCGTGGAGCAATCGGCTCTATAAAACCGACAGGCTGGCAAGTTGCCAAATACAGCAACATCGACGGCAGATATTTATACAACCGTTGCCACTTAATCGGCTATCAACTCACCGCTGAAAACGCAAACCCAAACAACCTCATCACAGGCACACGCTACCTCAACATTGAGGGAATGTTACCGTTCGAAGACAAAGTTGCAACCTATGTCAAAGCAACAAGCAACCATGTTTTGTACAGAGTTACTCCGATTTTCAAGGATGATGAACTTGTTGCACGAGGGGTACAAATGGAAGCTTACAGCATTGAAGATGACGGCGAAGGTGTTGAGTTCAATGTTTACTGCTACAATGTTCAGCCTGATATAGAAATAGATTACAAAACAGGCAACAGCAAATATGTCGGCAACGAAACGGAAACAACCGACAACGGCGAGAGACAAAAATACATCGTCAACATCAACACAAGAAAATTCCACAAAGCCGACTGCCCTTCTGCCAAAAAAATCAAAGACGAAAACAAAAAGACATACACGGGATATAGAGAAAGCCTTGTGAAAAACGGCTATTCGCCTTGCTCACAATGCAAGCCGTAATATATTCAAAGCGAGTACAATTTATAAACAGTTAATCAATTCTTAATTAAATATTTGATTTTTTATGATTATATAAGTATAATAAAAATAATAACTATATTTCAGGAGAATTATATGCCTAATTATGAAGATTATAAATGTCCTGTTTGCAACAAGCAATTCACAAAGGACGATGATATAGTCACCTGCCCCGAATGCGGCACACCTCACCACAGAGAGTGCTACAATCTGACAGGTCACTGCGTAAACAAAGGCTTGCACGCATCAGGATACAGTTTCTTGGACGAGCACAAGCCGATTATCCCCGAAGCACCAAAACACGCTGAAGCAAAAACCGGTGAATATTACGCACCGCCTGCCGACGGAAACAACGGTGCAACGAATCAAAATCAAAACGAAAATCAACCGACTCAAATGCCGTTCCCTACACTTCAAACTATTCAGTTTGACATTCCCGAATACAAAGAACAAGGCGAAATTGACGGCGTGAACATTAATGATATTGCCGCTACAATCAGAACAAATCCGCAAAGATTTATTGAAAAGTTCAAAGGCTTTTCAAATAAAAAAAGCAAGATAAGTTGGAACTGGGGTGCGTTCTTCTTTGGTTCGTATTATCTGCTGTTCAGAAAAATGTACAAGCAAGGCGTTGCATTCTTCTGCGTGCTGTTTTCAATAGTCTTGGTTGGAGATGCCGCATTGTTCAAATTTGCGCCAAATTATATGGGAGCGATACAGAACTTTGTTTCAACCTACGACCCTAGGTCAACAGCAATGCCCGATATGTCTGCAATGATGAACGCATCGGACGCACAAACGGCTGTAAAAATTATGTACATTATGCTCGGTGCACTGCTGCTGGTTAGAATAATAATTGCAATGTTTGCCGATTATTTCTACAAGGGCACGGTGTTTGCCATCATCAAAAGTGTATCGGAACAGCTCGACAACGGTGCAAATTTCATTCAGTCATCGCTTTTCGGTACGGACGCAGACCTTGACCAAAGTCAAATGAAACGACTGTACCTCGGCAACAAAGGCGGAGTGACATTCTTTGCACCGATGGTTGCATATTTTGTATTTTATATTGTAACATCAATGTTTTAAAATTTAGGAGAGAGAAGCATGAAAAAAGTCAGAAAAGCCATCATCCCTGCTGCGGGATTGGGCACAAGAGTGCTGCCTGCATCAAAGGCAGTGCCTAAGGAGATGCTCAACATAGTTGACAAGCCTGCCATTCAGTACATTGTTGAAGAAGCATTCAACAGCGGAATTGAGGAGATACTGATTATCACAAACCGTGGCAAAGAAGCCATTGAGGACCACTTTGACCACGCATTTGAACTTGAAACAAAGCTTGCGGAAAACCCTGACAAAAAAGACCTTTTGGACTCCGTAAAGGCTTGTGCAAATTTTGGCAACATCTACTTTTTGCGCCAAAAGGAAACAGGCGGATTGGGTCACGCTGTGCTTTGTGCAAAGGCTTTTGTCGGTGACGAGCCGTTTGCGGTTTTATATGGCGATGATGTAATTATTTCTGACAATCCTGTTACAAAACAGCTCATCGATGCTTACGAAAAATACAACAAGGGCGTTGTGGGAGTAAAAGAGGTTGACACAGAATCAATCCTCAAATATTGTTCTCTTGCGGTTGAACCGCTCGAAAACAACTGCTACAACTGCACAGATATGATTGAAAAGCCAAAGAGAGATGAAATTCTTTCGCACTTTTCAATTCTCGGCAGAGTTATTTTGCCACCGCAAATTTTTAACATCCTGGAAAGCACACCAAAGGGTGCGTGCAATGAACTTCAGCTTACCGACGCTATGAGAACGCTTGCGCAGCAAGAGGGTGTTGTTGCCGTTGACTATGACGGCACAAGATACGATATGGGCAACAAATTCGGAATTTTGCAAGCCAACATCGAGGTTGGACTCAAACATCCCGAATTGTCCGACAAAATGAAGGAATACATAAAGGAACTTTCACAAACCTTGTAATCCTTGGAAGGAAACAGAATGAACAACAACTACTATAATCCGCAAAACAACCAATACTATCATCAACAAAACGCACAATATGTTATGATGCAAAGGCAGATTGACCACGCAAAAAAGCAACAACGAAGCGAACTTGTAAAAGTCGGTTTTGTGCTTGGCGGTGCAATAATTTTTTACCTGTTTTTGCAAACCTTTTGGATAATGATTTTAAAAAGCCTCGGATTGATGAACCTCTACAACGAATCAACAATGTTCAAATACGCTTTCAACATTGTTGCCGTTGATTTGCTTGCATTGTTCCCTGCATTCGGAATTGCCGCATTGATACTGAGGCGAAACTTTACAGGCGAACTGTTCCCTGCAAAAAAAGTCGGAGCACTCAAAGGAGCCGCTTGGGTTTTCTTCGGAATGGGATGCACCATTTTGGCAAACTATTTTGTGTCAATTATGATGGTGTTTGTAAAAAATGTTCTTGGCTATGAACTCACTCAAAACGACCTCGGCACATCCAACGACCCTTTGACTTGCATCATTATGATTGTTGCAACGGTGTTTGCACCCGCAATTTTTGAGGAATTTGCGTTTAGATGCTGTACCCTCGGTGCACTCAAAAAGTACGGCAAAGGCTTTGCTGTGTTTATGGTCAGCATCATATTTGGTTTGATTCACGGAAATGTAATTCAATTTGTATTTGCTTTTCTTGTCGGTCTTATTTTGGCATATATCACAGTTCAAACCGACAATGTAGTTCTTGCAATAATCATCCACGGATTGAACAACGGCAGATCGGCTGTCAACGATATTATCTCAACCGCTACAGATGAAAAAACAGCAAACACAGTTACTGTAATAATTATGATTATCCTTGCTGTATTGGCTGTTGCTTCGTTAATTTATTTGCTGATTACAAGGTCGTTCAAATACGAAAAAAAGATAAAAAGCTTGTACGACAACAACTTCGGAACAAAGCTTGCTTGTATGATTCCGGGAATGATAATTCCGTTTGGAATACTCATAGCTTTCACAAAGCAATACATCACAAAGATATGACGGACAACAAATTTATGCAGTCCGCACTCGAACTTGCAAGGCAAAGTGCTCTTGAGGGAGAAGTTCCCGTGGGTGCGGTGATTGTAAAAGACGGAGAAATAGTCGGCACAGGCAGAAACAGGCGAGAATACGGCAAAAATGCTCTTTATCACGCAGAGATAGAAGCTATTGACTCTGCCTGCAAAAAGCTCGGAGGATGGCGACTGTGGCAATGTGATATGTATGTCACTCTTGAACCGTGCCCGATGTGTTCGGGTGCAATTATCAATTCAAGAATAAAAACCGTGTACTACGGTGCAAGCGACAACAAGGCAGGCAGTTTTGGTTCTGTCGTGAATTTTAACGACTTGCCATACAACCACAAACCGCAAATTGTCGGCGGAGTTATGGCAGACGAAGCACAAGCAATGCTGACAACATTTTTTAAAGAACTCAGAAGCAAATCATAACCACCAGTTGAACTGGTGGTTTGCACAGGCCCTATAAGGGCCGCCT
>CABQCC010000036.1 GCA_902462495.1 uncultured Eubacterium sp.
GGTAAGACATATTACTTCCAGGCTACAGTTAAGAATTTCCTTGAGCACCGCCCTTTACACGCACCTCATTCCACAAATAATCAAGCGAAACAATATGGCTCATAAGCATAGTTTTGCCGTCATAAAGTCCGCTTAAATCAGCCGCCATACCCGAAAACGAAATGTCACCCGGAATAACAACGGCGTCATTTGATTTCTTCCACGGTTTGATTTTAAGTTCGTGAGAAACGGTTGACTCACCAAGCGATGCAATAAATGTTTTTATGCTGTCGTCAAATTCGTTTGCATTATCTGCACCGATGCCGACAAGCACATTATCTGCGCCGAAAATACTGCTTGCAAATCCTTGAAGTTCGGCAATGACGGTAGTTTCGGTTTCCTGCTCCTTAAGCCAACAATAGTACGAATAGCCGTTTGTCATCTCATCAACAACAGCATCATAAGCAAAAGCCGTTAAGCTTCTCTTTGCCGCAAGCGTTGAACCCGACATAACGATTGATTGATACTTGATTTGACGCTCCTGCTTGACAATATCAACGATTTGTGAAATGTTGTCAAACTTTGTAGAGGTCAAAATTTCCTTGACAAGTTCAAGCGCTTCACCGACATATCTGTTGAGTGCACTTAACGAAACGACAAATTTTATTTTGCCGTCCTTTGACGAATTATATTTTGCAAAAGGCGAAACAGTAAACGCAATGCTTCCGCATTTTGTCATAAGCTCGGTTTTCATCTCAGCAGCCGTATGGCGAGTGGTGTCAAGTTCGCCCAAAAGGCTTGATAAAAGCGAAATTTTTGGCAAATCCGCTTCCTCAACACCGGTAATATCAAAATACATATTTATATATGTGATACCGTCGGTTTGGGTTGAGTGCTTGATGATTTTGCCGTCAACTTCTGTCGGGAGCGGTTCGGGCTTAACCTCAATATCGTCAAGAGTAATCATCGGCATTTTTGCCAAATCTTCAGGAGAATCAACGCTCGACTGCCATTCGTCAAGTTTTTTCTGTTCGTTTTTGTAATACTCAACATCGGCGTTGCTCCAAGAATTCTTGACAGCTTCAAGTCTTGCCTTTTCGTCTGCTCGGTCGCTGTCGCCGACTGTGTATGACGGCTTTGCAAGAAGAACACAACGGTGCTTATTGTCAAAGAAAACTTCGCTGATAAGCTGTTCAAAATAGCCGTTTTCTGCCTTTTTACGCAAGGTTTCAAAAATATCGCCGACAAGAACATTGGTTGTGGTTTCGCCGTCATAAAGCCATGTTTCAAGCGAAAGCATAGCATACATAAGTCCACGGGGATAGCCAAAATCCTTTTCCTTGAGTTCAAATTCAAAATTGGAAATTACGGCTTCAAGCTGTTTTTTGTCGAGTCCGTTTGATTGAAGTTCACGCAACTTTTGATTTACAAAATCGTATATTTCATCTGCCTTGTTTTCGTCAATATTCTTCAAATCAATCGCAATATAAGGCTGAAGTATTCCGTCAACCACTTGAATAGAAGCGTCCTCGGCATAGCCTTTTTCAAGCAAAGCGGAAGTGAGGTACGACTGATTGTTATTGCAAAGATAACGGGCAAGAATTCGTGTTGCATATATCTTTTCTTTTTCGTCAAACTTGCCGACAACATAGCCCATTTGAAGCGAACTTTGATTTTCGAGCGGCATATCCTTTGACTGTTCAAACATAACCTCAACCTTGCCTGCGTCAACGGGAGTTTGAATGTTTGGAAGTTCGCTCGGCTCAATATCGTCAAAATTGCAGAGATATTCTCTGTCGATGAACTCAGTCACCTTTTCAATGTCCAAATCACCGTCAAGAATTATATAGCTGTTTGACGGATGATAATATTTTTTGTGTCCGTTGATGAACTGCTCATAGGTAAGTGACGGAATTTTGCTTGGATGTCCGCCCGATTCCCTGCTGTAGCAATTATCAGGGAACAACGCACGGCAAAGTGCATTTTCCATCACAGAGTCCGCATCGGCATACACGCCTTTCATCTCGTTGAAAACAACGCCCTTGTAGGAAATATCGCCGTTTTCGTCAAATTCATAATGCCAACCCTCTTGATAAAAAATCTCAGGTTTGGTGTAAATTGACGGATAGAACACCGCATCCAAATACACCTCCATAAGATTGAAAAAGTCCTTGTCGTTTTTACTTGAAATAGGATACATTGTTTTGTCGCTGAAAGTGAGAGCGTTCAAAAATGTATTCATACTGTTTTTGATAAGCTCAACAAACGGCTCTTTTACAGGAAATTTTTTTGAACCGCACAAAACGCTGTGCTCCAAAATATGAAAAATTCCGGTGTCGTCACTCGGAACTGTTCTGAATGCGATGGAAAAAGTCTTGTTATTGTCGGGTCTGTCGAGCCACAAAAGTCTTGCACCTGATTTTTCGTGCTTCATTTCGATAATTCTGCCCTTAAGCTCGGCAACCTCTTTTACTTCAAGGATTTTAAATCCGTTCATATTGTCATTAATCTTCATAATTAATCCTCCGTACTCTTTTGATTATAGCATAGTCCATAAAAAAATCAAATGCACAAATTTGTTTCTATTAATATTATTCGTCAAAATAAAGACTTTTTATCCTTGACACAAAAAGTTTTTATGGTAGAATTAATGTACTGACTTTTTATAAAAAAGAAGAGAGGGCTTTATTAATGGAAAAAAGAGAGCAGTTTGCCTCACGACTCGGGTTCATCCTTGTTTCTGCGGGATGTGCGGTCGGCATAGGCAATGTATGGAAATTCCCTTACATCTGCGGAATGTACGGCGGAGCGGCATTTATAGTTATGTACTTGCTGTTCCTCATCATTCTCGGCTTCCCGATTTTGGTTGCAGAATTTGCAGTCGGCAGAGGCAGTCAGATGGGTATGGGCAGAGCATTTGAAAAACTTGAGCCAAAAGGCACAAAGTGGCACAACCTCAAATGGATAAGCATTATTGGTTGTTATTTGCTTATGTCATTTTACACAATGGTAGGCGGCTGGATGCTTTACTATGCTTATCTCGAAATCACAGGCAAACTTTCCGGGCTTGATGTTGACGGAGTAGCCAACGCATTTTCAACAATGCTGTCACAGCCTCAAACAATGGGATTGTGGGCATTTATCGCAATTATTTTGTCGTTTGCGGTTTGCGCACTCGGCGTTAAAAACGGCGTTGAAAAAATCACAAAAGTTATGATGTCGCTCCTTGTTATTCTTATGGTGGCACTCGCAATCAACTCGGCAACACTTCCAAACGCAAGCGAGGGTATCAAGTTCTACCTTGTTCCGAACTTCAGCGTTGTAAAACAAACAGGCTTCGGCACGGCTGTATTTGCCGCTATGTCGCACGCATTCTTCACTCTCAGCCTTGGTATCGGCGCTATGGAAATCTTTGGTAGTTATCTTGACAAAAAGAAGCGTCTCAGCGGTGAAGCGGTGAGTGTTATGGTGCTCGATACATTCGTTGCACTTATGGCAGGTTTTATCATCATTCCTGCCTGCTTCGCATTCGGCGTTCAACCTGACAGCGGTCCGTCACTCCTCTTCATCACACTTCCAAATGTATTTAATCAAATGGCAGGTGGCAGAATTTGGGGTGCATTGTTCTTCATCTTTATGTCGTTTGCCGCACTTTCAACCATCATTGCCGTGTTTGAAAACCTTATTGCCGCATTTATGGATATGAAAGGCTGGTCACGCTCAAAGTCTGTTGCAATAAATTTTGTTATCATCACCGCAATCAGCATCCCTGCGATCCTCGGCTTCAACCTTTGGTCAAAGGTTCAGCTTCTCGGCGAGGGCACAGGAATTATGGATGTTGAGGACTTCATTGTTTCGTACAATCTTCTTCCGCTTGGTAGCTTGGTATTTGTTATGTTCTGCGTCAGAAAAAACGGATGGGGCTTTGAAAACTTCATCAAAGAAGCAAACGCAGGCGACGGACTCAAGTTCCCTAACTGGGCAAGAGCATATATGCAATATGTTTTGCCGATTGTTGTTATCATTGTTTACCTCAAAGGCTACTATGATTTCTTTGCAAATCACGAACCGGCACAAAGAATCGCTTGGATGGCATTTGCCGTTCTCCTTATGCTTGCGATATTCGGCATAGTGTTCTTAACCGGCAGAAAGAAAAAATCAGCATAAAATGTAAAAAGACTTCTCAATCAGAGAAGTCTTTTTTTCCATTCTTCGCACAGCTTTTCGAGCGTCCATACAGCATTTGCCGGGCTTGTTGACGGCAGACATTCGGCTGAAATTCCAACGGTTTGCTCAATGTATTTTTTGTACAGTTCATCTGCCTTTTTGCCGTTTGTGAATATTCGCTCGATATGAGATTTTTGAACAATATCGGCAATATCATTCGGCACAACGTTTTTTATACTGCTGTCGCTTGAGCCTACAATATCGCAAGAATGAATCACATCCCACGCGGCTATTCCGTTTGCAAGAAGCATTGCTTTTTTCTCGTCAATATTTTTAGGTTCGGGGCAGTTGCAAACATTGGCAACCACCTTCCAAAATCGATTTTGCTTGTGTCCATAAAAAAAGCCTTCTTCTCTTGATTTGACTGACGGAAACGAGCCTAAAATCAGCACTTTTGAGTTTTCATCCCAAACGGGCGGTATCGTATGTAAGGTCATAATTCACCTGCTTTTCTGCATTTTCTAAGCAAATTATACACCGAAAACGAAAAACATACAACATATTTACAACGAAGCGGAGATTTGATATATTAGTTACATAAGACAAACGAGGTAGAATATGAAAATTTTGATTGATGCGGACGGTTGCCCTATTGTTAAGCAAGCGACCCAAATTGCAAAAGAGAATAATATTGAAGTCGTGATTTTTTGCGACACAAGCCACATCATAAGCAGCGACTATGCACAAATAATCACTGTTTCAAAGGGTGCGGACAGCGTTGACTTTGCACTTGTGAACGAAGTGCAAAGCGGTGACATTGTCGTGACTCAGGACTACGGACTTGCAGCAATGGTGCTGTCAAGGGGCGGGAAAGCAATCACACAAAACGGAATGATAATTTCAGACAGTAACCTCGGACTTTTGCTGACATCAAGATACGAATCGAAAAAAGCGAGAATGTCAGGTGCTCACCTGAAAGGACCGAAAAAACGAACAATACAAAACGATGAGGCTTTTATCAAATCGTTCAAATCTTTGTTATGTGTTGATTAATATGTGCAAAAGTTGAAATTATAGTTGAATAGTGAACATTTTATTAACATTAGCACTCTACCATTGACAGTGCTAATAAATGGTGTTATAGTATAGTCAGAACAAAGGAAAGGAAGTCAAGGAGAAGAAAAAGAGGCAACAGCCTCAATGAGCTCCACTTTGTTTCCACATCCCGAGTTTATAAAAAACAGGTTTCAATATGGTGTTTTTTATGAAAGGAGCGATGACTTATGTTGATGCCTAGTGTATTTGGTAAAGATTTGTTCGATGACTTTTTCGATTTTCCGTTTTATGATGACAAAGAAATGGATAAGCTTGAAAAGAAGCTTTACGGTCACAGAAGCAAGAACCTCATGAAAACAGATGTTCAGGAAACTGAAAACGGTTATGTTTTGGAAATGGATTTGCCCGGCTTCTCAAAGGATGAGGTTAAGGCTTCACTCAAAGACGGATATCTCACAATCAAGGCTGAAAAAGGTCTTGACAAAGATGAAAAAGACGAAAAAAACGCAAAATATATCCGCAGGGAGCGTTATGCAGGTTCGTGCGAAAGAAGCTTTTATGTCGGCGACATAAACGAAGCTGACATCAAGGGCGAGTTTAAGCACGGTATTCTTAAATTGACAATTCCAAAGGAACAGCCAAAGAAAGAAATCGATACAACAAAATATATCGAGCTTGACTGATTAAACAAATTGTTTTTCCCTTACAATACGAAGTGCCACAGGCTTTTGCCTGTGGCATTTTTATTTTCAAAATATAATGGCAAATAAAAAGAAAACAATTGCAAGAATTGACAAACATTTTATTATCATTGGATAGGCGGCATCCATAGTTTCGGGTGCTTTTGATGATAGAAAATCAAACAGCGGTCGACTGACATTATCACCCACAAGTTCGTCATAAGTTCTTGTGTATGCGCTGTAAGTTGACGGCTGATTTTCGTCAAGTTCAATAATTCTCACGCCTCGATTTTTTCTGTTGCCGTAGGTATTGAATCCACTCGACTGCGTGTAACCAAGGTCGATATTTTTATATCTGCCCACAAAACTGTTCTTATGGTCGTGACCGACAAAAACCGCCATGACATCTCCACACTCGTTCAGCGCATCAAATTCGCCCGTATTTTCATTTGGAATTGACGGAGGTTCAAGAAAAATCCCGTCTTTTTTACACCTGTCACCAAGAACATAATACTCATTTTTATGCGTTCTGTAAGCTCTGATTGCGCCCTTTGTTGTGCTATTGACACGCTTCAAAACATTGTAAAATTCGCACATCGGAATATGTTGAAAAACAAGTGACGGAACATAAGCACCTCTCTGTTTTTTCAAATCATCTCTCGTTGCACGGTACCACTTGATTATGTTCTCATCAAACGGCTCATATCCACCGCCTTTGGCATCCGTGCCGGAGTCAAAAAGATAAATATTATTCACGATTTTTTCACCGTCAGACGAATAAATCGGGATATTGCAAGTTCCTCCGCCGTCAATTCCAACCGCCTGTTCGCCTATGCAGTTGCCGATATTTTTATAGATTTTTTCGAACTGCTCGGCATTGGAAATTCCAACCTGTCTATCGTGATTTCCGAAAGTCACGGCATACGGAATTTTTGCATCAACAATCGGTTTCAGCAAGATTTCAAGAGTATCTTTTATCACATCAAAAAGATTTTTGCCCTTGATTTTATACGAAGTTCCGTAACCCTTGATTTGGTCGCCGGTCAGCACAACAAGGTCGGGTTTTTCCTCCAATATTGCAGAATTCAAGAGTTTAATTGTATCGGGTGAAACACTCGGTATTTCCTGAATATCGGTGATTTGCATAATTTTAAATTTTCTGTCTTTGTTAAATTTCAAGTTCATTTTTGTATGTCCGTTGTCGGTTTCAAGCCATTGTCAAAATCAAATTTTACACCATTCAAATCGGCTGTGCAAAATAGTTTTGTACCGATTCCATCAACCAACCTGTGCTTTATGTGAGGGTAAACTTTCTTTTCAGAATTGCATACAACGCTGTATTTCGGCGACAGAGTTTTCAGCCATTTTCTGCTTGACGAAAACGGATAGCCGTGATGACCGACCTTAAGAATGTCGACCTTTCCGATTTTGCCTGCAAGGCGGTGTTCGTCAAAATCCTTGTTATTGAGGTCGCCTGCAAGCAAAGAACGAAAGCCGTTACATTCAAGTAAAGTGACAACGCTGTTGACATTTTCGCCATATTTCACATGGCGTTTTTTATATTTTCCGTTATAAAAAGTAACTTTGAAATCGCCGAGCGTTGTTTTGAGTTCGTCAAAATCTTCAACAATTTCAACATCATTTTCAATCAAGGCATTTTTCATTTGCTCGTAAACCTCGGTGTTATCCCATCTGAGCCTTTCGTAAATGAAAATGTCTTTTTCGTTATACGGTTTCAGATACGCTTTTTTGACAATAATTTTTGGGTGATTTATCACCGTGTCAAATCCGCCGATATGGTCGGAATGTGCGTGTGTGCCAACAACAAAATCAAGAGTCACCGTGCCGTCAGCCGAAGCACAATTTTTTAGCAAATAATTGCAAACTTCTTCCTCATAACCGGGATAATTCAAATGAGGTTTGTTTGCCGGATAATCCGAATCTTCGCCTGCATCAACCATTGCAAAGTGTCCGTTGCTTTCGATGATAATGCAATCCGATGAACCCGTATTTAAAAAATGAATAAAATTGCTCATACCGCTTCCCTCTCAATATAGCACATTATATTTTCATCATTTGAGCAAATGATTTTGTCGGCAAGCGCCTTGATTTCCTCGCAAGCATTTGACACCGCATACTTCTTTGCTTCGGTGTTGAAAGCTGTCAAATCGTTTTTGCTGTCGCCCACCACCGTAACATCTTTTATGTCAAAGCCTGCGATTTGGCACAGTTCTCGCAAAGCCGAGCCTTTGTTTATACCCTTTAGCATAATTTCCAAATTGTTTGTCATCGAAGTTGTTATTTCAATTTCGTCAAACTCTTTCTTCAATCTTTCGTAACATTCAGAGCGCTCATCTTGATTTCTGAAAAACACATCAAACATTTCTGTTTTGAAATCAAGGTCAAAAATCATTTCTTTTATACTGTCGCAAACCCGTCTGCTTTTGTACATTTCGGGGATGAATTCGCTGTCGATTTTGTAATATTCAAACGATTCTTGCGAAAAATCAGCAGTTTCAACATACGGCGCACCGTTTGTATAAAGTTCAACAAAGGTTTTGTATTCGTCCAAAACCTTGTAAATCTTAAATGCCGTTTCGTTTGAAATTGTGCGGTATTCAATTATACCTTTTTCTCTGTGATAAATTCCTGCACCGTTTGAAAAAACGATATATTCCACGCCCTTGCAATCCCGCAATTCTTTTGGCACTTCGTACAATGTTCTTCCCGTAAGCAAAATAATCTTTGCTCCCTTTTGTGCAAGTCGTTCAATTGCGTGCAGATTTTCCTCACTAATGTCAGTATTGCTTTTTAGCAACGTTCCGTCAAGGTCAGACGCTATAATCATAGGCACTTTTTGCACTTGCCTTTCTTTTTTATTTATTTGTATTATATATCTTTCCAAAGGATAAGTCCATATTGTCGGAATGTTGATAATCACAAACTTTGACACCATTTCAACAATCGGCGACGACATACCATGTGATGTGATATATGTGCCAAACACTCCGCCGAGATACGAGCTGACAAGTATATTGAATATTGCCAATGCGGCGTACAAAACAGAACTGTATAAGGGGTTTATGTTCGATTTAAAAGTCACTTTTCTGTTTATCAAATACGCCGCAATGTAGCCGATTGATGTTGAAATAAGGTATGAATATAAGTAACCTTTATATCTTATTCCGAGGAGTGACAGCAAAGCCGACTCAGGCAACGGCGTGTTACATTGACCTTTGAACACGACATACAGCAAAAACATATAGCTGATTATATCAAGCACCGAGGTCACAACAACGCAGATATTAAACTTGAGGAACTTCCACAATTCCGACTTCTTCGCAGACTTCTGAGTTGATTTGAGGCTTGTTGTCATTGCTAGTTTCCTTCTTCTTTCTGTGGATTACAAAACGGTTCAACGGATAAGTCCAAATTGTCGGAACGGTCATTACAATAACTTTTGTAATCATTTCAACAATAGCGTTATCCCAGCCGTTGTTCTTGACGATTGTTCCCAAAAATGCGCCAAACCAAGTGTTGAAAGCGATTGTGCAAACAACCATAACCGCATAGATAATTGTTGACATAACAGGATTGGCATCTGCTTTGAATGTGAGTTTTCTGTTCATAACATACGCTGCCGCATAGCCGATAATTGCAGAAATCGCATACGAATAAAGGTAACCCTTGTATTCAATTCCAAGAAACGCAAGCACAGGATTGTCTGTTACAGGGGTTTCGTTGAGCGACTTGAACACCACATACTGAAGCAACATATACACTCCTAGTTCAAGCACCGATGTACTTGCTCCTGTGAATGTGAATTTGATGAACTTCCAAATCTCCGCATGTTTTTCGGTAAATCTTTTAAAATTTTCTTTCATAATTCTTTTCCTCTTTTCTTGTAACAAGCAAGGTCATTGTTGCGCAAAGTGCAACTGCCGCGCTTATCGAACAAAGTCCGTAACCTACAAGACATTCGATTCCTATTTTTCCCACTGTGCCGGCAACCGCCAAGCATCCTGCAACAAACACGATCAACATACTAGCCATAATGATTAAATAGTTTTTTGTTTTCATAATCTTACCTCCCAAACATTGTTGCTTTAATTTTCGCTTGTTTCTCTTTAACTACAACATAACACTTGAATGTAAAATCCGAAAATCCAAAACCGTAAAATGTATGTAAAATAAAAAATCTCCGACATTTCCCGCAATGAGAAATATCGGAGATTAATTTTTGTTACATCAATTCAACAATGCTGTCTGCAAGTTCCGTCGGATTGTCGATAGGAAGTCCTGCAATAAGTCTTGCCTGAGAATAAAGAATATTTGTGTATTTTTTGAGAGTGTCCTCGTCAGCAGTTTTGAGTTTTTCTGCAATAGGGTGCTCGCTGTTTATTTCAAGCACAAGTTGAGCCTTTATGCCGTTGTCATTACCGCCCGGCATTTGAGAAAGCACTTTTGCCATTTCGAGGCTGACATAGCCCTCTGCCGACAAGCAAACTGCGTGTGAACCCAATTTGTCGGTAAGCTTGACAGATGAAACCTCATCACCGAGGATGTTTTTCATCTTTTCAAGCAAATCCTTTGCGTCCTCGTTTTTCTTTGAAAGAGCCTCTTTTTCCGCATCTGTTGACAAATCCAAATCATCCTTGCAGATGTTTGCAAACTTCTTGCCGTCATAGTCCATAAGCATTTGAATAGCAAACTCATCCACTTCATCGGTGAAATAAAGGATTTCGTAACCCTTTGCTCTTACACCCTCGCATTGCGGAAGAAGTGCAATTTTTTCGGCGCTGTCACCGCAAGCATAGTAGATTGTATCCTGCGAATCAGCCATTCGCTCAACATATTCTTTGAGCGTTGTGTAACCGTCACCGTTTGACGACTTAAACATAATCAAATCTTTAAGTCCGTCTTTGTGCATACCGTAATCGGCATAAACACCCCACTTGAGATTTGTACCAAAGGTCTTGAAGAAGTTTTCGTACTTTTCTCTGTCGTTTTTGAGCATTTTTGCAAGCTCCGATTTGATTTTCTTATCAATAGCCTTTGCAATAATTCTAACCTGATGGTCTTGCTGAAGAGTTTCTCTCGAAATATTGAGATTAAGGTCGGCACTGTCAACAAGTCCCTTTACAAAGCTGAAATAATCAGGCAAAAGGTCACCGCACTTGTCCATAATCATTACGCCGTTTGAATAGAGTTGCAAGCCTTTTTCGTAGTTCTTTGAATAGAAATCCATCGGAGCAACTGACGGGATGTACATCAAAGCGTCAAATGTTGCCTGTCCCTCAACCTTTGAATGAATAACCAAAGTCGGGTCGGTGTAATCATAAAACTTTTGCTTGTAGAAATCGTTGTATTCTTCAGGATTGATTTCGTTCTTGTTCTTTCTCCAAAGCGGAATTTGAGAGTTCAAAACCTCGTCATTAACTTCCGTGATGTATTCGCCCTCTTTTTCAGGGTCGGGAACTTCCTTGCTCATTTCCATAACGATTGGGTAGCGGATGTAGTCGCTGTATTTTTTAACAAGTTCCTGAATTTTATATTGCTCAAGATACTGTGAATAGTTCTCGTTTTCGGTATCTTCCTTTAGGTACAAAGTTATAACTGTGCCGTTTGAGTCCTTTTCGCACTCCTCAACGGTGTAGCCGTCAACACCTGTGGAAGTCCATTTGTTAGCAACATCTGCACCGACTGCCTTTGACACAACTTCGATTTTGTCGGCAACCATAAATGCAGAATAGAAGCCGACACCGAACTGACCGATAACCTCAATATCCTTTGCGTTATCGTCATCGGCATTTTCATTTTTGAAATCCAAAGAATCCGATTTTGCAATAGTACCGAGGTTATTTTCGAGTTCTTCGGCAGTCATACCGATACCGTTATCGGAAATTTTAATGGTACGGTTTTCCTTGTCAAGGTCAATCCTAATTTTCAGGCTGTCCTTGTCTGCCTTGATGCTGTCATCAGTAAGCGATTTAAAATACAATTTGTCGGTTGCGTCACTTGCGTTGGAAATCAATTCACGCAAAAAAATCTCCTTGTGGGTATAAATGGAGTTAATCATCATATCAAGAAGTTTTTTAGACTCCGCTTTAAACTGTTTCTTTCTCATATCTATCACCTTCATAAAGAATTATAATCATTTTGGCACTCTTTATGTCCGAGTGCTAATTATATTATAACCTTTATTTTACATTTGTCAACACCGAATAATCTTTATTCACAAAAATATCACAATCCGCTGTTCAAAGTAATTCCTTGTGTTCTGGATGAAAACTACCCATCGGTCTGTCGATTTTCACTATAACTCTTTTCAGATTTTCAATATATTCATCTGCTTCACTATGAGAATGAAAAGTCACCACATTGCTGTTATACTTTTCGATTAATTCATTAATTTTAGGCATAACATCAACATTAAAACGCTTAATAAAATCAATAAGTTCATCATTTGACGGCAGTTGGCAAGGCATTTCGGGTCTATTTCCTTTTCTCTTTTTCGCTCCGTCAATGCAAGTTTCTGTTGGCAAATCGAATAAGAAAACCAAATCCGCCTCTTTAATTCTCAATTCGAGAGTCGATTTGAAATTTCCGTCAATAATAAAATTATCGGCCGCAAAAATTTTCATCTGCTTTTCAATCAATTCTGCCCGAGTGATGTGGGTACAATCCTTGTTCCAATACAGTGCATCTAAATGAAACAACGGCAGATTTGTAACAGCGTGAAGTTTTCTGCTGAAAGTGCTTTTTCCTGCACCCGGGCAACCAATTACCACAACTCTTTTGTAATCAAACATATTTTACCTCCAAATAAAATAAGCCCTTGCAAAAAATAATGCAAGAGCTTTACTTCTGTGTTCGGAATGGGAACAGGTTATCTCAATTTTAATCAGTTACAGCTGATGAATTTATTATATCACAATTAAATGATTTTGCAAGATAAATTAAACACAGTTATTAGAAATATATTCAACTCAAAACAATTCATTAACATCAGCTATCGATTCAACAATATAATCGGGTCTTTCAAGTTTGTTTTTAACACTTTGAAACTTTGCAAATCCTTGACGCACCCAAACAGTATTCATGCCAAGCTTTTTAGCAGGAATAATATCATTATCCAGCCTGTCGCCAATCATAACAGCTTCGCTCGGATTACACTTTGCCTGTTTAAGTGCCATATTAAAAATTTTCAAGTGAGGTTTTTCGCAACCCGCTTCCGCTGATGCCACTACCACATCAAAATACTTGCCGATACCCCAACTATCAATGCGTTTTTGTGTTCCGACAACCTGATTTGCAATAATTCCAAGTTTAAATTTTTGCGACAGATTCTTCAAAATTTCTTCAACATAAGGATAAAGTCTTTCAAGTTCGCCAAACCATTTTGGCAATGTGACCCCAAAATCCTGTGCCGCCAAGCTAATTGCAAACGCATCTTTTTCGGCATATTCAAGAACTTTTTTAAAGAATTCATCGGCAGCCAAATTATTTTGTTCAATTATAACCTTGCAACGCTCTTTCAAGCATTCGCTTTCATCCACAAGCGTTGAGCCTAAATCAAAAAATATCCACTTTAGATTTTCCATACAATTATTCCTTATAACATATCTATATTAATCACTGTACAAAATTCACCTATAAACAATCGGCAATCTTGTTTTAAAACAATGCGACCACGCAGGAACATATCCGCTCTTTATCGCAACTTTTTGTGAATTAACATTTGAGCAATCTGTTGTATAATAAGGCACAACTCCACGATTCAGTGTTTCTACGGTTAACATATTAACAAGTTTCACTGCTATACCGGTTCCTCGATACTCCGGCAAAACATCAACGCCAATTTGCCACATAGTGTTACTGTCCGAACTTGCACAGGCAATTCCTGTTATTTTTGAGCCGTCATATGCAACAGCTGCAAGGGCCTCAGGTCGTTTTCTTTCGTCATCATATTGCAAAGCATTATGAAAATGCTCATATTTATACAAAGATTGAATATCGCTTTCAATTAACTTAAACTCATACAATTTATTTTCGATAATTTTGATATTTTCAACATCGGGCAAATAATACGGATTAACGCCATATACAATTTTGCTCGTTAAAATATCATAAGACGATTTACCGTTAAACATACGCTTTACATATGGCATAATATTTTTTGAAGCATTGACAATCGTACTTCTGCCCATTGTAATAATCTCAAGTCGAGGTGTAACAAACGGCATTTCACGCCTACTGTTTTGCTTTTCCGCTATTGTAAATATTACACCGTCTTTTGTAAAATCATCGGGTTTGCAATTATAATCAACAGCAAGCTGATTATAAACTATATTCATCATTTCACTTTTTGTCATAAAATCATCTCAATTCAAATTATATTTTCAATATAACACAAAATAAAATAATTGTCTACAAGAAATAACCGTAGGGGCGAACGGTGTTCGCCTAAGACTGTACAAATATAATTCAAGCGTAAAGTGGAAGTAGACATTAAAAAAAGACATCAAAAATGATGTCTTTTTTAATGTCGGCGTCGACCTATTTTCACAGGAGGCTGCCCTCCAACTATTTTCGGCACGCATGAGCTTAACTACCGTGTTCGGTATGGGAACGGGTGGACCCTCAGCGTAATAAACACCGACTATGAACCGTAACTGTTAATCACAGTTGTTTTTGCGACCTGTTGGCTTTTCCTTTAGGTCTGGTGACCCGTAGGAGAATCGAACTCCTGTTTTCGCCGTGAGAGGGCGATGTCTTAACCGCTTGACCAACGGGCCATAGATGGTACACCATCACGGGCTCGAACCGTGGACACCCTGATTAAGAGTCAGGTGCTCTACCAACTGAGCTAATGGTGCATAGCTCTGTTCAGAATATACTCTGAAAACTAAATACAGATATTGCTCTGGAATTTCTTGTAATTAACTTCACCTTCAGACACTCTCTGAAAGGTCAAGCCCTCGACCTATTAGTATTGCCTAGCTGCATACATCGCTGTACTTCCACACGCAACCTATCAACCTCGTAGTCTACAAGGGGTCTTAACTTTAAAAAGTGGGATATCTTATCTTGGAGGGGGCTTCACGCTTAGATGCTTTCAGCGTTTATCTCTTCCGCACTTAGCTGCTCGGCCGTGCCATTGGCATGACAACCGATACACCAGCGGTGCGTCCATTCCGGTCCTCTCGTACTAGGAACAGCTCTCCTCAAATATCCTACGCCCACGACAGATAGGGACCGAACTGTCTCACGACGTTCTGAACCCAGCTCGCG
>CABQCC010000037.1 GCA_902462495.1 uncultured Eubacterium sp.
CAAAACAATCCTTTTTGTAAAGCATCATCTTGTGTTACAAAAGAAATGTTTGTAAATCCAAACTTTTCAAGAAAAGCTCTTGCACCGCTTTGTGTAAGACCCGAAACATCAGGAACAGTCAAAGTTTCTATAACGGTAGTTGTCGGTCCCGATGAAACATAAATTGTGATTTCCTGTTCAGCGGAAACAATTGTTGTAGCTTTTGGGTCTGTATAAATAACCTTGCCCTCGGCAACATTATCGCTTGCAATGTTCATAGTCTTAAACTTTGTTAAGCCCTCAAGTTGAAGCGTCTGCTCGGCAAGTTCAAGTGTTAAACCATATACATTCGGCATAGGTATATCTTTATCTGACGATGCAACATAAAGTGTTACTTTTGAGCCTGCCATAACCTTTGAACCGGCTTCGGGACTTTGGTTGATTACAGTTCCGGGGTCGTATTGGTCGGATTTTTCGTATTCTGCTATGAATTCGTAATTATAGCTTTCGTTATCCTGAAGTTGGTCATAAGAAAATCCGACAAAGTTTTCGAGTTTTTGAGTCTTTGTGTTCAAACCCGATGTAAACATCATAACGATGCCGATAATTGCGGCAATCAAAACAACTACACCGATAACAACTGCGGCAATTGTTTTTTTCTTGCGTGACGAATCTTCGTATTCAACCTCCGATTCGTCATATTCTTCATCATCAACAATAGGTTCTATTTCTTGTGAGACTTCTTTTATAACTTCGTTGTTTACATAATTAAAAGTTTTGTTAGGGTCTTTTACAATCTCCTCAATATCAAGGAGCATTTCGGTTGCTGATTGATACCTGTCGGCAGGATTTTTTTGCATTGCGTGGAAGCAAATTTGTTCAAGACCGAGTGGAATGTCGGGATTTATCTTTGTAAGTTTCTCGGCATTTGAATTGACCTGCATAAGTGCAACCGATACAGCACTGTCGGCTTCAAACGGCACTTTGCCAGAAAGCATTTCATAAAGAACAACACCGATTGAATAAATGTCTGCCTTTTCATCAGTATATTCGCCCTTGGCCTGTTCAGGTGAAATGTAATGAACAGAACCGATTGCCTGTTCTGTCAAAGTCTTTGTGTCGGAACGGGAAAATCTTGCGATACCAAAATCTGTAACCTTCAGGTTTCCGTTCGGAAGTAAAATGATGTTCTGAGGTTTAATGTCTCGATGAACGATTCCCTTATCGTGAGCATGCTGAACCGCCCTCAAAATCTGAGTCATAAAGAACAGCGCATCGTTCCAAGTGATTGAGCCTTGTTTGTTGATGAATTCTTTGAGAGTGATTCCGTCAATATATTCCATAACGATATACTGGAGTTTTTCACCAAAATTGACATCATAAACCTTTACTATATTTTCGTGTGACAAAAGTGCAATTGCCTTTGATTCGTTTTTGAATCGACGCTTAAAATCATCGTTATTCAAAAATTCGTCTTTTAAAATTTTAACAGCAACAATTCTGTCATCTACATTGTCATATGCTTTATAAACAACAGACATTCCGCCAACACCGATAATTTCCTGTATCTCATATCTGCCGTCTAATCTTTTTCCAACATAATTATCCATTATTTTCTCCTAAATATGTTAAATTGCGATTGCTACAACCGTAATGTTATCGTTTCCGCCGTTTTTGTTTGCCCTTTTTACCAATCTGTCGGCAAACGCATAATACTGACCGTCCTTGATATCTTCGGCCATTTCTGCATTGTTTACACAATTACTGAGTCCGTCGGTACACAAAACAAGAGTTTCGTTTTCGTGCATTTCGACCTCTGAAAAATCAACATCAATTCTTTTGTCAACGCCAAGTGCTCTTGTTATTACATTCTTATTTGGGTGATGCTCGGCTTCTTCTTTGGTTATTTCTCCTCTGTCAACAAGGTTTTGAACAAGGCTGTGGTCAACTGTGATTTGCTCAACTCCGTCATCATTGACGATATACGCTCTGCTGTCGCCTGCATGGGCAATATGTGCAACATTATCACGCACAACAACTGCCACAACTGTTGTACCCATACCTGTTAAATCGGGTCTTGAGTACGCCATATCATATACTTCGATATTGGCGGCGGTTATAGCGGAATCAAGAAGATTTTTTATTGAAGAATCACGCATTTTTTCGTTGTACGAGGAAGTTATTTTATCGCTGATAACTTTGACAGCGAGTGCGGAAGCAATATTTCCGCCTGCGGCTCCTCCCATTCCGTCACAAACAACAGCCCATGCAACTTCTCCCGGAAGTTCACCGACTGCATATGCGTCTTGATTGTTTTCTCTGACTAATCCTTTGTCTGTTTTAGCAACTATTTTCATTTGTTACCACCTTCGTTCTTCTTGCGTCTGAGCTGACCGCAAGAGGCGTTTATGTCCGAACCGAGCGTTCTTCTTATTGTAGCATTTATTCCGAGCGAATACAAGGTTTCGCAGAAATTTTTAATTGATTTATCTGTTGAACGAACATTTCCTCGTTCCTCAACATCATTAACGGGAATCAAATTGACATGACAAAGAATTCCTTTAAGCTTTTCTGCAAGTTCGTGAGCACATTCGGAAGTATCATTTACACCGTTTATAAGTGTGTATTCAAACGATACTCGTCTGCCTGTAACATCTGCATAATTCTTACACGCTTTGATTGCTTCATCGACACCCCATTTGTCATTTACAGGCATCATTGTTGAACGAAGTTTGTCGTTCGGTGCGTGAAGCGAAAGTGTTAAAGTAATAGGAATGTTCTCATTTGCCAAATCGTACATTTTCGGCACAACACCGCAGGTTGAAAGAGTTATGTCACGCATTGAGATATTCAAGCCCTTGTCATTATTGACTGTACGGATAAATCTTATAACATTGTCATAATTATCAAGCGGTTCGCCTATACCCATAAGCACGATGTGTGAAATTCGAATGTTCAAATCATTTTGTGCGGTATGGAGCTGTGACTCCATCTCGGCAGGGAGCAAGTTACGTTTAAAACCGGCAAGAGTTGAGGCGCAGAATTTGCAACCCATTTTGCAACCAACCTGTGAAGAAATGCAAATTGTGTAGCCGTATTTATACTTCATAATTACAGCTTCGACATATTCCCCATCGTATAATCTGAAAAGATATTTTACTGTATCATCGATTTTAGAAACATATTTATCTTCGATTTCAACGGTTGGTATAAAATAATTTTGTTTTAGCTTTTCTCTCAATTCTTTTGAGAGATTGGTCATTTCGTCAAAAGATTTGACGCCTTTTTCGTGTAACCACGAATAGATCTGCCCCGTTCTGAATTTTGGCAGACCTATTGAAATGATTTCATTATTCAGTTCTTCAAATGTAAGTGATTTTATATCAGTCATTTATCTTTTCCATTATTGCATAGAAAAATCCGTCGCCACCATCTTCGCTTGGGAAAACGGTGACTTCATCTATAAGTTTAAAATTATTGTTATCGTTTAAAAATCTTTCAACAACTTTTTCGTTTTCTTTTTTATTAAGTGTGCAGGTGGAATAAATAATTCTGCCGTTATTTTTTAAATATCTTGATGATGTGCTTAAAATATCATATTGAATTTGTGGCAACTCTTTTATATCATCAAGATTTTTGTATCTTATCTCAGGTTTTCTCCTTATAATTCCAAAGCCGCTGCACGGAACATCACAAAGAATTTTATCGGCAACAGGCATTTCGGCATTGTAAACAAGTGCGTCATTAATGCTCGCCGATATATTGTTCAATTCAAGTCTTTGTGCAGATTTTTTTATCAGTTCAACTCTGTGTTCGTGCAAGTCAAAAGCATATACCTTTGCTCCGCTTTGAGCTATAGTAAATGTCTTACCGCCCGGAGCAGCACATATATCAAGAATGATGTCGTCCTCTTTGCAATCAAGCGCCTTTGCACAGGAATATGAACTGTAATCCTCAATGTAAAACAATCCGTCCTTAAAAGCCTTTATGTTGCTTAAATCAAAGGATGAATTGATTTTGACAACATCGCCATATATTTCACATTCAACGCCGTTATCTAAAAGTTCATACTGAAGTTCGCCCTCGTCAACAAACTTTCTGTTTGGAATTGCGAAAACAGGCGGTCTGTTATTGATTGCTTGAAGTGTGGCAATTGTTTTTTCCTCTCCATACATCTTCTTCCACATATTAATGAGGTGAGGTGGGCAGGAATACTTGATGCTCAAATCGTCCGTTTCTTCAAGTTCGGATTTGCATTCTATTATTTTATGTAAAACAGCGTTAATCAGCTTTTTATAATACGAAAGACCGATTAAATCCGCTATTTCAACGGTTTCAAACACAGCCACGGCATCAGGCACTTTATCCATAAACAAAATCTGATAAGCGCCGATATAAAGGAGGATTTTAACCTTCGGTTTAGCCTTTGAAGTTAAATGCTTGTCGATAAAATAATCAAGCGTGAGTTTTCGTTCAACAACACCGTAAACAAGTCTTGAAGTGAATCCCCTATCTTTGCCGTCAACATCCGTAAGTCCTTTGTCAACGGCAATGTTTGAATACGCTCCGCTTTTTAGAATGTCATATAATATGTCAAATGATGCAAGTCTGCTGTTCTTCATCGTCTGTTTCCACCGTTAACCACAAGTAAAAGTCTGAAAATAGTTGCAATGGCAGAAGCTAATGCTGCAACATAAGTCAAGGCTGCGGCTGTGAGCACTTTCTTTGCACCCAAATACTCCGAGTCTGTCATAAAGTGATTTGATTCGATTGTTTCAAGTGCTCTTTTGCTTGCGTTAAATTCAACAGGCAATGTGATAAGCTGGAACAAAGCAACAAAGCAATAAAGAATAATACCGATATATGCAACTGCTTCGGAACGAATGAGCATACCGATTAAGCAAAGCGGAATACCGAGAGATGAACCGATGTTTGTTACAGGAATAACAAAATTTCTTATTTTAAGCGGAAAATAACCCTGTGCATGCTGACAAGCGTGACCTGCTTCATGGCAAGCAACACCGATTGCCGCAATTGAACGGGAGTCAAATACGTCCTCGCTCAGGCAAATTTCCTTAGTTCTTGGGTCATAATAATCTGTAAGAGTGCCGGCAACCTTTTTGATTTTTACATCATTGATGCCATTGAGCTGTAAAAGTCGCCAAGCAGCGTCAGCGCCTGTCATTCCCGAACGGCTGATAACCTGTGAGTATCTGCGAAAGTTCTTTTTAACAGATGATTGACAAATTAATGCAAAGATGAAAACAGGAACCATAATAAAGCCTGTCATATAATACATCATATAATATCCCATAAAATACTACTCTCCTAAAATTGTGCCGATTTCAATATTATTGCCTTGCAAGAATGATTTTGAGTCCATTCTCTTTTTTCCGTCAAGCTGGAGCTCGAGAATTTCAAGGCAATGTCCGTCACCACAGCAAACAACGAGTTTGTTTTTATTATCTACAATTTGACCCGCTTTATTTGCAGTGATGTCTGTATGAACGGTTTTATGAATTTTTAAGCCTTTAGTATTAACTGTTGTTGTGGCAACAGGCCAAGTTTGCAAGCCTCTGACCTGATTGTGGATTTTGTCTGCCGAATTATTCCAGTCAATATTACACATAGATTTGTTAATCATTGATGCGTATTGACATTCAATATCAGCTTGTTTTGTGGCAACGGCAGAGCCGTCTTTTATCATATCAAGAGTTTTAACAAGAGCGCTTGCACCGATTGCAGATAATCTGTCAAAAAGTTCTGCACTTGTTTCGTTTTCGCCGATTTCGGTCTTTTCAACATAGAACACATCGCCTGTGTCAAGCCCCTCGTCCATTTGCATAATGGAAACGCCCGTTTCCTTGTCGCCGTTGAGTACAGCCCATTGAATAGGAGCAGCACCTCTGTAAAGCGGCAAGATTGAAGCGTGAACATTTATGCAACCCAAAGGTGCAATTTCGAGTATCTCTTTTGGCAAAATTTTGCCGTAAGCAACAACGATAATTACATCGGGAGCAAGTTCTGTTAATATTTCAACAGCGTTTGAGCCTTTGATTTTTTCAGGCTGATACACAGGAATGTTATGCTTTTGAGCACAAACTTTTACCTCCAGCGGAGTCAAAATCTGCTTTCTGCCGACAGGCTTGTCAGGCTGGGTAAAAACAGCAACAACATCGTGTCTTGCGTCTATTAAGCTTTCAAGACATGGTACTGCAAAATCGGGAGTACCCATAAATACAATTTTCATCAGCCTTCCAACTTTCCGATAACTTTTGATACGAATAATATTCCCTCAAGGTGGTCAAGCTCGTGGCAGAAGCATCTTGCTTTGAGTTCTTCACCTGTGTAGACATGCCATTGACCTGTTCTGTCTTGTGCCTTAACCTGAACTTTTGCAGGACGCTTGCAAACACCGTATTTACCCGGAACAGACAAACAACCCTCTGTCTCCGTTTGTTCGCCCTCTGACATAGTGATTTCAGGGTTAACAAGCTCAATTGGTCCGTCGCCGCAGTCGATAACAACAACTCTTTTGAGCATTCCTACCTGCGGAGCGGCAAGTCCGACACCGTTAGCTTCATACATTGTATCAAACATATCATCAATAAGTGTTGACAGCTTTTCATCAAAATTTTCTATTTTTCTGCATTTTTTAGTTAAAACAGGGTCACCTATTTCAACAATTTTTCTTAAAGCCATAATATTCCCTCTTTTTATGATATATCCGGTGGGTTTAAGCTAATACTAATGCTTACCTTGGAATATACCTTATCTTTGTTAACATCTTTTAAGATTTTTGTTATCATTTGGCGAATTCTTTGTGAATTTTTACACTTAATTGCCAAACGGTATCTGTATGTATTATTAATTTTTGAAATTTTTGCTTGAGTTGGACCTAAAACAACAAGTTTTAAATCCTTGTATTCATTACTGTTGTATTCAACAAGATGGTCAAAAAAAGCTTTTGAACAAAGTGCAACCGTGTTTTCGTTTTCGCCCGTAAATGTTACTGAATAAATATCGCAAAACGGCGGATATATCATCAACTTGCGAAGCATAATTTCGTTGTTATAAAAGCCGATATAATCCTGATGCGAAGCAAAATCAATCGTTTCGTTTTGCGGATTAACAGTTTGAATAATCGCAGTTCCCGAACTGTCACGCCTGCCTGCTCTGCCGACAACCTGCGTGATTAGGTCAAAAGAACGCTCGCTTGCCGTGTAGTTTTGGTCATAAAGCGAATTATCGGCATTGACAACTCCGACAAGGGTCACATCCTCAAAGTCAAGACCTTTGGCTACCATTTGAGTGCCGATTAATATGTTATATTCCTTGTTTCCGAATTGTTCAAGCAGTTTTTCGTGCGAAAATTTTGCCGTTGTTGTGTCGGCGTCCATTCTCAATATTTTTGCATCGGGAAGCAATGCTTGAAGTTCCTCTTCAATTCTTTGAGTTCCGAAACCGCTGTATCTGACAGCATCACTGCCACATTCCGGGCAGATATTGTCAAGTTTTTTGGTATAACCGCAGTAATGACATACGAGCCTGTTATTATAACTGTGATATGTCAAAGAAATTGAGCAGTTAGGACAAGTTATAACATGTCCGCATTCGTTGCAAGCGATAAAAGTATTGTAACCTCTGCGATTAATCAGCAAAATGGCTTGCTTGCCGTTATCAATTGTTTCTGTCAAATGCTGAAGAAGTATTGATGAAATAGGGCTTTTTTTGCCGTTTCTCATCTCATTTTTCATATCAACAGTAATTACATTCGGCAAAACAGCGTTTCCGTATCTCTGCGTTACAGTTGAAAGAACATATTTTCCGTTCAATGCGTTGCTGTATGTTTCAATAGACGGAGTGGCGGAGCTCATAAGAAAATAAGCCTTATTGTATCCTGCCCTGAATTTTGCAACATCCTTTGCGTTATATCGAGGAGTACGCTCGGATTTGTAGGTTTGTTCCTGCTCCTCGTCCATAACGATGAGTCCGAGATTATGAACAGGGGCAAATATCGCCGACCTTGTACCTACAACAATCTTTGCAATACCTCTGTCAATTCGCTTGTATTCGTCATTTCTCTCGCCAAGCGACAAACCGCTGTGAATAACGGCAACCTTATCTCCGTATCTTCTGTGAAATATAGAAAGCGTTTGCGGAGTAAGTGCAATTTCGGGAACAAGAACAATTACATCTTTGCCGTCATCTATTACATCATCAATCAGTTTAAGATAAATCTGGGTTTTTCCGCTTCCCGTTACACCGAAAAGAAGCCCCGTTTTGCCGGAGCCAAGCATATTCTTGTTTTTTAGATACGCCTCTTGTTGTTCGTCGGAAAGTAAAATTTCGCTGTTATCAAAAATTTCTTTGTTTTCATACGGATTGCGATAAACTTCTTTTGAATAAAATTTAACAATTCCGCTTTTCTCCAAGTTTTTGAGAACAGAAATACCAACACCGCAAAATTCACAAATTTCATTTGCTCCTGCCGAACCGATATCTAAAAGCAAATCACATACTGTTTTTTGTTTTTTAGTAGCCTTTGAAAGTTCTATTTCATCATCAACAAGAAGTCTTACCATTCGCTCCGACTTGCCTTTTAGTGTTCCGTATTTTCTCGGCAACATCTGTTTTAAGCAATCATAAGTTGTGCAAAAGCATCTTTCTTTAAGCCAGACAGCGAGTTTTACAAGTTCGTCATCCAAAAGTTTTTCATAAACACTTTTTATTTCTTTAAGACCGCTTAATTCGTTTGTTTCGGTTTCTGCAAGTTCAACGATAATGCCGTCTCTTGTTTTGTCACCTCTGCCAAACGGAACAGAAACTTTTGAACCGATTTTTGCGTTTTCTGCCAAACTTGTCGGCACGATGTAGCTATAATCAGTATCAAAACTAAAAAAGGTATTGTCAACAGCAACAGTTGCAACAACTGTTTTCATTATTTAGATTTGATTTCAGATGGTTCTTCGATAACATACTTGCCGTCCCAAATTTCCTCAATAGCGGTAGAAACGGTCTTTTCGTCAAGAATGGTGTTGTTTTCGATAGCCTCATCTCTGATTTCTCTTGCTCTTTTTGCAGTGCCTACTACAAGGCTGTATCTGCTGTTTACATTATTTAACATTTTCTTTAAATCCGGATTGAACATTTACTTAATCTCCTTACTGTTAAGAGTTAACAACTCTTTGTTAATTATATTGTTTATAGTTTTCACACATTCGTCCAAATCATCATTTACCACCGTATATTTATAAAGCGGAGCCATATCGATTTCCCTTTGTGCGATTTTCATACGATTTTTTACATCCTCAATGTCATTGGTTGAGCGATTTACAAGTCGTTTTTCAAGGACCTCAAGGCTTGGCGGCAACAAAAAAATTGAAACTGCGTCAGGGCGAACCTTTAAAATGCTTTGAGCGCCCTGAACATCAATAATCAAGAAGCATATTTTGCCGTCATTAATTGCTTTTTCAACACCTGAAATCGGTGTACCGTAATAGCAATTATTGTATCTTGCATATTCGAGCAATTCGTCATTTACGACCATAAGCTGAAAATCGGACTCTGACTTGAAGTAATAATTTACTCCTTCAACTTCGCCCTCTCTCGGCTTGCGAGTGGTTGCAGAAACCGACTCCACAACATCACTGCGCAATTTTTTTATTGCTTGAAATACAGTATCTTTTCCACATCCGCTTGGTGCAGATAGGATTACAAGTAAGCCTTTGTTATTCGTCATTTTGCACCTCCACACCAAAGCGCATGGCAATCTGTTTTAAATCCATATAGCTCAAAACAACATTGTCGCTGTCGGTAATTATTATACTCATAGTTTTTCTGCCGTGAGTAGCGTCAATCAAAGTTCCGTCTTCTTTGCCCTTTTGCACAAGTCTTTTTGCAGGTGCACTTTCGGGTGAAATTACGGAAATAACTCTATCGGCATTGATTAAATTTCCAAATCCTATGTTAACTAAATTCATTTGTATCTCCGATAGTCGATTATTCGATATTTTGAATTTGCTCTCTGATTTTTTCAACCTCTGCTTTGATGTCTACAACCTTGCGTGCAATGTCAACATCGTTTGCCTTTGAACCGATTGTATTGGTTTCACGGTTGATTTCCTGAACCAAGAAATCCATTTTTCTGCCAACAGGTTCATCGGATGAAATAAATGTATTCAGTTGTTCGATGTGGGAACGAAGTCTGACTGTTTCTTCTGCAACGGCAACCTTGTCGGCATAAACAGCAACTTCTTGCAAAATTCTGCTTTCATCAAGCGAAACATCACCCAAAAGCTCGTGAACTCTCTCAACAAGTTTGTCGTTGTATTCCTTGACGGTTTGCGGAGAACGCTCCTCGATGTATGATACGCAATCCAAAATGAATTGACCTCTTGAATAGATGTCGTCTTTCATTTTTGAACCCTCAACTTCTCTCATAGCAACGAATTTGTCAATTGCTTCAGAACAAACTTCTTGAACATATGCCCAGAGTTTTTCTTCGTCCTCGTCAGATTTTCTGACAACAAGAACTTCAGGAAAACGAGAAATTGTTGAAGCACCGAAATCGTCTTTAAGTTCATATGTTTCGGCAATTTCTTTGAGCGCATTAACATAAGCGGCAGCCAAAGTGTGATTAACAACAACATCTGCTGTATCGGTGTTCAACGCTTCGATAGTAACATAACATTCAATCTTGCCACGAGAAACCTTGCCGTTAATATATGATTTTAGTTTTTCATCAAGAAAGCCGTACTGACGAGGAACTCTAGACGAAAACTCGAAATATCTGTGATTTACAGACTTTATTTCAACGGTGATTACATAACCGTCAATTTCTTTTTGGGCTCTGCCGAACCCTGTCATAGATTTTAACATAATACTCCCCTTTAATTATATTAAAAATATTATAGTTACTGCAATATCAAGAGTCAATATTTTGTTAACAGTTTGTTTACAAATTTAATGATTTGTTTACAATATAAAAACGGTACAATCAAATGTACCGTTTTCTGAATTATATTGAATTAAATTATTGTTGTGCAGGTTGAGTGCTTGGAGCGGTTGACGGTTGAGTTGTTGTTTCGTCTTTAGCCATCAAGCCTGTGTGTCCTTGATGAACAATATTTGTGTTTTCATCATAAAATCCCATATCAAGCAATATAGGCAAAACATTGTTGTTGAGGAAATTTGAATCAGCATTTTCATCAATAATTGTGTATGCTGTTGTAGACTTGTCAACATATCTCAAAGCGTCTTGAAGTCCCTGAATACCGTCAACCTCTTGTGCATCAACAAAGATATATGTTCCCTTTACAACGATGGTTCCCGCATAGGCTTGTTCAAGCGAAGTGGTTGTTTCGGTTGTAGACTCTTTTGTTGGCTTTTCTGCATTTTTATTGCCAAAAGTAATATTACCCGTGAAATAAAGCGCACAAAAAACACCTGCCAAAACAACAATAATCAAAAGAATTATCGGAAACTTGCTTGATTTCTTGTCAGGGTCTTTTTTAAATCTATGCCGTTCGATAGTCGGCTTCTTTTCCTCTGCGATATGAGTTTCATTCATATCGACATTGATTCCGCCGTCATAATATGACGCATCTGTTTTTTTATGAACAACAAGAGGCGGGTCAAGCTGAACCTCTTTTACCTCATCCTTGAAATCGTCACTCATAATTATTCTCCTAATTCAGCAACATATTTCTCAATCTTGTTAACGATAGCAGTAATTTTTTCGTCGTTGTCAACAGGCAAGAACGGACTTCTCGGAACACCTGCATTCACACCGAATCTTTGAGAAATAACATTCTTTGCAGCGCCGTAAAGTGATGGCAACTTGAGCAAATCAAAAATAACATCATTGATTTTGAACTGCAAAGCCTTTGCTTCTTCAATTCTGTTTTCATTAATCAATTTATCAAGTGCGACAAAAAGTTCCGGCATTGTGCCGTAAGTACCGCCGATACCGGCGTTTGCACCCATAAGTCTGCCGCCGAGCATTTGCTCGTCCGAACCGTTAAATACGATGAAGTCATCACCTGCAACAGTTCTGTATCTTTCCATATTGTAAACAGGTTCTTCGGAGTTTTTGATACCGATAACTTTTGGATTTTTAGCCATTCTCTCAAACAAATCAAGAGGAAGATTAAAAGATGTAAGCTGTGGAATATTATAAATAATAAACGGCAAGTCTGTTGAATCAATAATTCCGTTCCAGTGTTTTTCAACACTTGCAGGAGAAAGATGATAATAAACAGACGGAACGGCAGAAACTGCGTCTACACCAACCTTTTCAGCGTGCTTTGCAAGTTTAATACTTTCTTTTGTTCCGGCACAACCAACATGAACAATAATTGTAAAGTCGTCTGATGCAACTTCCTTAACAGCTTCAACGACTTGCATTCTTTCTTCTGTTGAAAGCAAGAATCCCTCGCCCGTTGAGCCGCATACATATACGCCTTTTACACCTTTTGACTCATAAACTTTAACAAGTTTTTGAATTTCACTAACATTTATTTCGTCATTTTCATCGTAAATTGTATTAAGGGCTACGAAAATTCCTTTAAACTTTTCTAAATTCTTCATATTTCATCACCACAAAGATAATAGCATAAAAAAGAATACTTTTCAATATTAATATTGAATTTTAATACTTTAATTGATATAATCAAAATATGGATATTAAAAATGAAACACTAAACAAAATCAAAGGCGGTCTTATCGTTTCTTGTCAAGCGTTAAAGACTGAGCCGCTTTATGACTCTTACATTATGTCCAAAATGGCATATGCAGCTATGCTCGGCGGTGCTGTCGGCATCAGAGCAAATACAATAGTTGATATTTTGGCAATCAGAGAAAGAGTTGACTTGCCTATTATCGGCATCATAAAAGAGGAGTACCCGGACAGCGATGTTTATATTACTCCGACAATGAAAGAAATTGACGCACTTGTTGAAATCGGATGTGATATCATTGCAACCGATGCAACAAACAGAACTCGCCCTAACGGTAAATCGTTTGAAGAATTCTTCAAGGAGGTTCGTACAAAGTATCCGGACCAACTCTTTATGGCTGACACATCTTGCTTTGAAGAAGGCAAATTAGCAGCAGAACTTGGATTTGACTTGATTGGCACAACAATGGCAGGATACACACCTTATACGAAAGGCAGAAAACTTCCTGATTGTGAGATTATCGAAAGATATTCAAAGGAACTTGACAAGCCTGTTATTGCCGAGGGTGGTATATGGTGTCCCGATGACCTTAAAGCTGTATATAAAGCAGGTGCGTTCAGTGCTGTTTGCGGAACTGCAATCACACGACCGATGGATATTACAAAACGATTTGTAAAAGCTTTGGAGGACTGATATGAGAATATTATGTTTCGATATTGGCGGTACATTTATAAAATACGCTTTGTGTAACGAGAAATTTCAACTTTCCGAAAAACAAAAAATGCCTACCAATGCAAAGGAAGGCGGTCAAGCAATAATTCAGAGAATTATTGAAGTTATCGAAAGTTATGATAACATTGACAGAGTAGCTATTTCAACCGCAGGTCAGGTAGACAGCAAGAACGGAATTGTTGTTTATTCAACCGACAATATTCCTTATTATACAGGAATGATGGTTAAAAGCATTATTGAAAACAAAACCGGAATTTTGACCTATGTTGAAAATGATGTAAACGCTGTTGCCTTAGGCGAAGCACGATTCGGCGCTGCAAAAGGATATTCCGATTTTATCAGTCTTGCACTCGGTACGGGTATCGGCGGAGCGATATACCTTAATAATAAGTTATACACAGGTTCAACTTCTGCCGCAGGCGAACTCGGTCATATGATTACCCACGCAGGCGGTAAGCAATGTACTTGCGGCGGCGAGGGCTGTTTTGAATGTTACGCTTCGGCAAATGCTTTGATAAATGCGGTTAACAAGATTTCTGATGAACCGCTTGACGCTTTTCAGATTTTTGAAAAGGAAAATATGTCGAAGCCCGAAATCAGGTCGGAAATTGACAAGTGGATTGACGAAATCATCCTCGGTTTGATGAATATCATTTACATTTTCAATCCGCCGTTGATTGTTATCGGTGGCGGAATTATGAATGAAGATTATATCATTGAGCTTATTGACAGAAAAATCTACAACAAACTTATGGAAAACTTCCGTAATGTTAAGATAGAAAGAACAAAGCTTGGCGGAGATTCGGCACTTTTGGGTGTTGCATACGAAGCCTCACAATTGTAATATTGTAATTCGGGGAGTGAAAATCATTCACTTCCCTTTTTAGTTAATTATTTTTTTATATAAACGAAAGAACATTTATATATACAACAAAGCTCTCGACTTTGAAAGCCGAGAGCCATTTAATTTTATTTAATTTTTATTTGTACATCGGACCGTACCTCAAATCAAATTAATTTGAAATTTCTTAGCCCATTGGAATTTACCTCTTTATCTTGGAATTAAAATCTAAAAAGATAATACTCAGTACATTGGAGTTTACCTCACAATAAATTTGTTTGAATTTTAAGAGCCATCTACTCTGACTATCTGCAGGATGATAATCTTATATATCCTTACTATTCACTTTTTTCGACACCTACAAGTATTAAACCCAACCCTGCAATAACTAATTAATATCTCATAAGACGCTCAATCGGTTATTAATTCCGTTTTAATAATCTCGATTGAAAAAGTTCCGTTATCTATTGGGATACTGTATAGGTGGCTGGTGTATCAATCTGAAGTTTCATATCTCCAGCCTCCTTTCGATTATCGAACTATCCTTAAGTTCAACTAAATAATAGCATACCTTTTGGTAATTGTCAATAGTTTTTTTGAAAAAAAATATAAAAAATATGTAAAGGAAATCCATAAGACCCGGCGTGAGCGTGTTACCTGCCGTGTCGGTCATT
>CABQCC010000038.1 GCA_902462495.1 uncultured Eubacterium sp.
ATCGAACAAAACGGTGCATAAAGCACGACAGCTCCCCTTGCAACAAGGGGAGCCTTAATTGGATTTATATTTGCGACAGTTCCCCTTGATTACATAACAAGGGGAGCCTGATTAATAAGTTAATTATTATTCTTCTGTTGTGGTTGCTTCCTCGGTTACAGCCTCGTAGCCGTCAGGAATTGTAACGCCAAACTTCTTTGCTTGGTCAGGATTGTACTTGTAAGTAAGGTCGTTTGTTTGCTGAATGTTCATCTCAGCAGGATTCTTGCCGTTTACAAGAATATCGTATGCCATTTGAGCTGTTATTTCACCGAGTGCATAGTAAGAAATAGAAAGTGTTGCAACGGCTCTTGTGTTTTTGAAGATACCCTCTTCGCCTGCGATAATCGGAACATTTGCGTGTGAACAAGCGTCATCAATTACCGCACCGTTTGAAGCTGCTGTGTTGTCGGTTGGAATATAGATTACATCAACCTCTGAAGCGGCTTTCTTTGCAACTGCCGAAATATCGTTTGAGTCGGAGAAAGCATAGTATTCGCAAGCAACGCCCTTTGCTTCGAGTGCCTTTTTAACACCGTCTGCCTGTGGCTTTGAATTTGTTTCTGCCGAGCAGAAGATTACGCCGACTTTCTTTGTTTCAGGGAAAAGATCCATAATCTGATCTGCCTGACGGTCAAGCGGTGCAAGGTCGCTTGTGCCTGTTACATTGATGCCTGTTGCATCTGTAGGACCCATATCAATGTCGAGTGCAGCCGCATAATCTGTTACGGATGTGCCGACAACAGGTGTTTGCGAAGCCGCTGTTACTGTTGCGCAAGCCTGAAGTGCAGGTGTTGCGTTTGCCATAATCAAATCATAGCCTGATGAAACAAACTTGTTTGCAATTGTTGTACAGTTTGCGGAATCGTTTGAAGCATTTTGATAATCAAATTCAAATGTAATTCCGTTTGCCTCGCCAAGCTCCTTGAGTTTGTCCTCAAATCCCTTGGTTGCCGCATCAAGTGCGTCGTGCTGAAGAAGCTGGCAAATGCCAATCTTGAATGATGTTTTCTTTTCTTTGCCTTCATTGTTGTCCTTTGTAGCGGAACAGCCTGCGAATACACCGCCAACCATTACCGCCGAAAGAACAACTGCCGCAATTTTCTTTGTTAATTTTCTCATTGTGGAAATCTCCTGTCCTTTGGTTTATTTGCATTCAGTTTAGCACCTAAAAGCGTTAAAGTCAACAGGATTTGCCACATTCATAATGAAACATTTTTACCGATTTTTTGCAATCAATCAAAATTCTTTATGCTACCTATAAATATTTTTATTCCAAATTACCCGTCAAGAGCATAATAGCCGTAAGCCCTGCAACAGGTGCGGTTTGGGTGCGGAGAATACGCTTGCCGAGAGTTGCACGGACGCCGCCCGCCGATTCGATTTGCTCAACTTCCGCCTCCTCAAATCCGCCCTCAGGACCGATGAAAATGCTCACGCTCTTTGTATTTTTATCTATTATATCGGTGAGTTTTTTGCCGCCGCCCTCAAAGAACACGATTTTGACTTCGCTTTCGTCCTCTGCCAAAGCCTGCTTTAAGGTTTTCATATTTTCGATTTTCGGCACAATGCCTCTTCCGCTTTGCTGGGCAGCTTCAAGCGCAATCTTTTGATAACGGACATTCTTTTTGCCTGCCGATTTGTCATCGGGACGGGAAACGCAACGCTTTGTGAGTGTCGGCACAATTTCTGTTACACCGAGTTCCACGCATTTTTGAATTATATCCTCAAGTTTTGTGCTTTTCGGTACACCCTGATAAATCGTCACTTTGCAAGTCGGCTCACTTTCGCAAGCCTGCTTGTAACAAACTTTCAGCACAACTTCATCTTTTGTGATTTCCTCGATTTGACAGCCGTAATCCTCTCCGCCGCCGTCCGTTACGCAAATCACATCGCCCACCCTCATACGCAGGGACTTTGCGATATGTCGAGCGGATTCGCCGTCAAGAATAATTTTTTCATCGCTTATATTTTCAACAAATAACTTTTGCATTTTTCACCTCATAAATTTTGTCTTGCCCAATAGAACAAATATTGCTGTGCTATGCCCTCGACGCCGTCAAAGCACCGTGGCAAGCCGTCGGGATAATATGCCATCACCCTTTTCATCCACACATCAAGCGGAAAGCAGGAATAAAACTGCATACCGAAAAGCAAGGCGCAGTTTGCAACCTTTTCGCCGACGCCGTAAATTTTCAGCAATTCCTTTTTCGCCTGTTCAAGTGGTAAGGATTTTATATAGTCTAAATCAATCTCACCGCACGCAACGGATTTTGACAGGCGTTCAAGATATTTTGCACGGTAGCCTGTGCCAAGCGCTTCAAAATCCTCAACGGAAAGCGTACTCAACTTTTCCGCTGACGGAAACGAATACCAACCGTCCGCAACCTCGTCACCGTATGCCTTGCAGAGCCTTGAAATAATCAACTTTATCCTTTTTATATTATTCTGCTGGCTGATGACGAATGAACAGAGCGCCTCCCAACTGTCCTGATTGAGAATTCGGATGCCGTAATACTCATCAATCGTTGAGGCAAGCAATGTGTCCTGCTTCAAGCGGTTGCAAATTTCATCATAGTCCTTGTTCAAATCAAAATAATTCACCCAAAAGGAATAAAAGACCGCCTCGTCCGTATCATAAAAAATGAGCGAATCGCCGTCCTTTGCAATGTGCAAAAAGTGACCGCCGGCAACACCCTTGTATGAGCCGTCCTCTTGACGCTCCCAACGAAAAGCCTGACCGCAATCAAGAGTCAAGTCAAGGTCAAGGCACGAAACCTCGTTTACGATTATATTATTTTTTTCAACTTTTACTTTCATATTATATATACCGTTTTGCCAAACGACAACAAAAATTTTGCCGTTTGCAAAAATCTAAATTCCTTTTTTGACTATTTGTAATAATTGAATTATATCATTTTTTTGTCAAGACTAAAAGTGAAAAACAGCAATTTATACAAAATTTTTGAAAAAACTTTTTTGTTGAAAACTATGTGTAAAATGTTGAAAGATTTGCATATTTTTAGTTTTCAACACCCTAAAAGTGCTTAAATATAGTGTTTTTGGTGAAAGTTTTACACCTTTTCCACATAGTTTTCCACATTTTAAACATCGGTGGAATAATACGAAAAGTTTTTCGAAAACGATTGTCAAGGGTAAAAATATGTTCGAAATGTAGAAAATGCCCAAAGCGGAAATGTATAAATTTTGTGTAATATTCAAACACTATTTGTATAATTAAGTGCCGAAAAATTGGCACGCAAAAAAGGAAGATGTTTATGCTCAAGGGAGTCAACAAGCAAATACTCGAAATCACCAATCCCGAATCGCCGTATTTTGAAAAAATCATCTTTTTTGTGCGGCCGTCATCACAAAATACAGACGCAAAAAAGCTACACAAAGAGGCTGAAAAAATCTCAACTTCAACTGCCGTGAAACCGCCGAAACAAAAAATTGACGGGCGAAAAGCGGCGCTGATTATCGGCTATTCCGCAATGACCGTGCTGTCGGGAGCAGGGATTACATTTTTGCTCAGCCACCTCAACATCTTATAACAAGCAAGGAGAAAATTATGAAAAACAAGATAATCAAAAGTATAATCAGTCTTATGCTTGCGTTTGCAATCATCTTTGGTTTTGCGGGCGCAGGGTTGGTTGTTTACGACACATTCATCAAGGAAACAAGCGTTTATGCCCTGTCAAAACTCGGTTCAAGCGGAAGCGAAGTCAAGAAAATTCAGCAAAAACTTCAATCTCTCGGCTACTACAACGGTGCGATTGACGGCATTTACGGTTCGGCAACGAAAAAAGCCGTCACCGCTTTTCAAAAAAATTGCGGACTGACGGCAGACGGAATTTGCGGAAAAACAACGCTTTTGTACCTCGGACTCGGCAGTTCATCATCAAGCAGTTCAAACGGTGCATATTCGAGTGCGGATGTTGAATTGCTTGCAAAAGTGATTTCGGCAGAAGCTCGTGGCGAAAGCTACGAAGGTCAGGTTGCGGTCGGTGCGGTCATCCTCAACAGAGTTGCGCATCCGTCATTTCCCGATTCATTGTCGGGTGTGGTGTACCAAAAAGGTGCATTTTCCTGCGTGAACGACAGCAACTGGTATCAGCCTGTTGCAGAATCAAGCAAGCGTGCTGCCACGGACGCACTCAACGGATGGGACCCGTCGGGCGGTGCGGTATACTACTTTAACCCTGCCAAAACCAACGACAAATTTATGCACTCTCGCACAGTAATCAAGGAAATCGGTAATCATAGATTTTGCATTTAAAGGGATGAGAATATGACAAATTCAGACGCAAGAAAAGTTGCGATAATCGGTTGCGGCTTTGTGGGTAGTGCGTGTGCGTTTGCACTTATGGAAAGCGGACTTTTCAGCGAAATTGTTTTGCTTGACGCAAACACAGACAGAGCCGAGGGTGAGGCACTCGACATCAGCCATGGTCTGCCTTTTTCAAAGCCTATGCAGATTTACGCAGGCACATACGACGACATAAGCGACGCATCAATCATTATCATAACGGCGGGAACGGGGCAAAAAGAAGGCGAAACCAGACTTGATTTGGTGCACAGAAATGTGGACATTTACAAATCAATTATTCCGCAAATCGCAGGGCGAAACTTCAAAGGCATACTGCTGATAGTATCAAACCCCGTGGATATTTTGACATACACGGCACTTAAATTGTCGGGTTTGCCGTCAAACAGAGTGTTCGGTTCGGGCACGGTGCTTGACACGGCAAGGCTTAAATATCTGCTCGGCGAACACCTCGGAGTTGACCCGAGAAGCGTGCACGCATTTATTTTGGGCGAACACGGCGACAGCGAAATTGCGGCATTCAGCAGTGCAAATGTATCGGGTATTCCGCTCAAACAGTTTTGTACCGACAACTGCGGCGACATCTGCCACGCAGACAAAATGAAAAAAATTGCCGAAGATGTAAAGAATTCGGCGTATGAAATTATCAAAAAGAAAAAAGCCACCTACTACGGCATTGCGATGAGTGTAAGACGCATATGCGAGGCGGTGGTGCTTGACCAAAAATCAATTTTGCCCGTATCGTGTATACAGACGGGGCAACACGGAATATCAAATGTTGCACTGAGTATGCCTGCCGTTGTGGGCGAAAACGGCGTTGAAAAAAATGTAAAAGTGTCCCTCAATGCAGAAGAGGAAACGGCGGTTAAAAAATCTGCCGAGATGCTCAAAGACATCATAAGTGAGCTTGATTTGGATTATTAAAACAAAATTCATTTTCTTTTTCTTGACATAATTCGACTTTTGAATTACAGTAAAGGTACAGTAATAAAAAGGAGTGGGACTGCAAGGCGGTGCGTTGAGGTGCTCAATTCGCCACGCAATCCGAAAAATTATGGCATTCAATCCAATGGCATTGCTTCAAATCAAGGAAAAGGCAGAGGGTTTCAACTCTCGCCACCCGAAGCTGGCAATGTTTTTTAAAGACGCAGGGAGCAGAATAGACACGGGCGCCGTGCTTGAACTTTCTGTCACGACCCCTGACGGCAACAAAATTCGCACAAATTTCAGAGTGTGTGAGGAGGACAAGGAATTTCTTGCGATGCTCACATCACTTGCAGGACAAAATAAACAATAGGAGGTATGGCAATGACTGTTGAAGTTACAGCACAAAATTTTGATGAAGAAGTGCTCAATTACAAAGGCAAGGTGCTTGTTGATTTTTGGGCAGAATGGTGCGGACCGTGTATGATGCTCGGCCCTGTAATCGAGGAGGTTTCGGAAGAGGTTGACGATGTAAAATTCTGCAAGGTCAACTGTGATGAAGCGAGAGATCTTGCGCTTCAATTCGGAATTATGACCATCCCGAACCTCATTGTTTTTGAAAACGGCGAGCAGGTCAACCAGTCAATCGGCTACATCGAAAAAGAAGATGTGCTCGAACTCATAAAATAAAATACTTTTTCGACACACCAGGCTCCCCTTGTTATGTTATCAAGGGGAGCTGTCTGCATCTTGTATGCAGACTGAGGGGTTAAAAGGAATCAAAATATATACCCCTCCGTCTTTTTTGCTACGCAAAAAATCCACCTCCCCTTAAAAAGAGGAGGCAGATAGGTAAAATTATTTATTTAATTTTTACGGTTTTGACTTTTGACCATTTGGTGTACTTGCCTATTGATTTGCTCTTTGCACGCATACGAACATAAACGGTTTTCTTTGATTTCATTCCGTTGATGGTCATTGAGCCGTAGCGCTCGTCAATATTCTTTGTCTTTTTGTTCTTGAACTTTTTGCTATAGGAATACTGAAGCTGATAGTTCTTGATGTTCGGCTGTGAATTCCAACTGATTTTGACAGCCTTTTTCTTTGGAGAAGTAACCTTGACGGTTGGTGCTTTGAGCGCCGGAGCTTTGACTCCCACAAGGCTTGGCTTGACGGTGCCGCTGTAATCGATTGTGGCGTCGGTGTAGCCGTCATTTGCAGGTGACTTGTTTGGGTCAATAACAAAATCACGGAATTCCTGAACCCAATAATATCTGCCGTTTACATAGCAACAAGCAATGCCGATTGCGCCGTATTCGCCGTTGAGCATATTTCTTCTGTGTCCCTGCTCGTTGTAAAGTTTGTCTTCCTCTTTCCAAAGACCGAAAACATGCTCGGCACTTAAACCGTAGCCCTCTGTCCACGCAATGTTTTCACCGCAGGTGCCATAATCGTTGAGTGCGGTTTCGGGTCCTTTGCCGTTTGGACGGGTGTGGTCGTACAATTTGGTGATTTCCGCTGCACGAATCATAGCCGACCTTTCCAAATCGTAGTCGTATTTAAGTGCTTTAACAGCAGGATATTTCACCTTTTTTGAATTAGATTCATCCCAGCACCACGAACCCGATGTTCTGAATTCGTTGACAAGTGTGAGCATTTTGCGTGCTTCGGTTTGTTCAAACTTTACGGTTACGACCTCTTTGTCTTGGGCAAAAGCCGTTGCGGAAACTCCGCCGAACATACCGATTGCTAAAACTAATGATAATAAAACGGATAAAGCTTTTTTCATAAAAAAACCCCCTTTTTTTATATAATAACATACTATTAATAAAAAATCCACTATATTACAAAAAATGTAGGCAAAACTAAATCTGCCTACATTCTTACTTTTTATAATCTGTCTATTTTGCGATTATTCGTAAATTTCTCTTTTAAGTGAGCCGATATACGGAATGTTGCGGTATTCCTGGTCATAGTCGAGTCCGTAACCGACAACGAATTCGTCAGGCACATCACAGCCGACATAATCAGGGTGAATGTCAACAACTCTGCGTTCAGGCTTGTCAAGAAGTGTCACGATTGAAATGCTGTTTGCACCTCTTGCAGAAAGCATTTTGCTGACATATTCAAGAGTTCTGCCCGAATCGAGAATATCCTCAACAAGCAAAACATCATAGCCTGCAAGGTCGATGTCGATATCCTTGATAATCTTTACCGCACCTGATGAACGAGTGCCGCCGCCGTAACTTGAAACTGCAAGAAAGTCGAGTTTAAGCGGCAAATCGATATATCTTGTAAGGTCTGCCAAGAAATAAATCGAGCCTTTGAGAATGCCGACAACGAGGAGGTTTTTGCCCTCGAAATCCTTTGTGATTTGTGCACCGAGGCGAGCGTTGATTGCTTCAAGTTCCTCTTTGGTGACAAGCACTTTTTCAATATTATCGTCAAGATTAGCCATAGTAATCTCCTTTTATCAATTAATATTTATCGTTCTTCTCTGAAATAAGACAATCCGAGGGCGGCAGGACCTTGATCCTCTTTCTTCTTTCTTACGCTGACAAGAATAAGAACAAGAATTGTAACAACATAAGGAATCATCTTGAAAAGTTCCTGTGTTCGGAGTGCGCTCGGAACATAGAGATAAACAATGTAAAGTCCGCCGAAAACGATTGAACCGAGAATACTCATATTCGGCTTCCACACAGCGAAGATAACGAGTGCGATTGCAAGCCAGCCTCTGTCGCCGAAGCCGTCATTTGACCACACGCCGTTTGCATAGTCCATAACATAGTAAAGACCGCCGAGACCTGCGATAACAGAGCCGATACCTGTTGCGATATACTTTGTTTTTTCAACATTAATGCCTGCTGCGTCGGCAGTTGCAGGGTTTTCGCCTACTGCACGGAGATGCAAGCCGACCCTTGTCTTGTTGAGCACATATGAGCAAACAAGAGCAATGACGATTGCAAGATATGCCAAAAATCCATAGCTCAAAAACAACTTGCCGAACCAACCTGTTGTTTCCGCAACAGGGAGAGTTTTGCTGAAATAAGCAGAAGTTGTTGAAAGAGCAACCGACGGAACATCTGCGCCTGTAAGCTTGATGAGCGAACCGCCGAAGAAGTTGCCGAAGCCTGTGCCGAAAGTTGTGAGTGCAAGACCCGTTACATTTTGGTTAGCCTTGAGGGTTACGGTGAGGAATGAATAAATCATACCTGCGATGAGCGAACCCAAGATACAAGAAATAAGCGGAATAAAAATTGCAAGAAAGCCGTTGGCGTCTGCCTTGTCGGTGAGTGAATTTTCGTAGAAAAACGCACCGATAACGCCACTCATACCGCCGATATACATAATGCCGGGAATACCGAGATTGAGGTTGCCCGATTTTTCTGTAATAATTTCACCTGTTGAGCCGAACAAAAGCGGAATGCCCTGCATAATGGCTCTGTGAAGAAAAGTAATCAAAGTTGCAAACATATTACTTTACCTCCTTTTTTGATGAAGTGCGGAACTGCAATTTGTAGTTGATGAAGAATTCACTGCCGATAATAAAGAACAAAATTATACCGGTAATGATTTCCGAAAAGCTCTGATTAAGACCGAAAATCATTGAGATTTGGTCTGCGCCTGCTTCGAGGAACACCAAAAGCAATGAGGTCAAAATCATATAAATAGGATTGAACTTTGCAAGCCACGATACCATAATTGCGGTGAAGCCTCTGCCGTCGGCAGTTGTGGTTGAGATTGTGTGGTCTGTACCGCCTACAAGGAGAAGTCCTGCGATACCGCACACAGCACCCGAAAGTGCCATAGTTCTCAAAATAACTTTTTTAACATTGATACCGATATATCTTGCGGTGTTTTCCGACTCGCCGACTACTGAAATTTCGTAGCCGTGCTTTGAATATTTGAGATAGATGTACATTGCAATTGTGATTGCAAGAACAATCAAGATATTGAGGAGATAGGTTTTATCCCCGATTACAGGAAGCCAACCTGCCTCTGTTTCACGGTTGATGATGCCGATTTTGCCTGCACCCTTTGGATTTTCCCAAAGCATACAGAAATACGAAACAAGCTGAATTGCAACATAGTTCATCATAAGAGTGAACAAGGTTTCGTTTGTGTTGAAGCTTGCCTTAAACACGGCAGGAATGAGTGCCCAAAGAGCACCTGCAACAACGGAAGCAACAATCATAATGATGATGAGAAGTGCGTTTGGCACTTTGTTGCCAAGGAGCACCATACAAGCGGTTGTTGCCAAACCGCCGATAAGCACCTGACCCTCACCGCCGATGTTCCAAAATCTCATTTTGAACGCAGGGGTGAGCGCAAGCGAAACGCAAAGGAGCATTGCAAGGTTTTGGAGAAGTTTCCACACCTTTCTGCTTGAACCGAATGCGCCCTCAAACATTGTGGCGTACACGCTGATTGGATTTTCGCCTGTGAGGAGCATTGTGATAATGCCCGAAAAAACGAGTGCAAGGAGTATCGCAATAATTCTGATTGCCCAGGATTTTGCCTTTGACACTCCGTCCCTTTTGACTATATGAAAAAGAGGTTCACGCACGGTTGAATTATTCTTTGCCATCTGTGTTTACCTCCCTTTCAACGCTTTTGGTCATCAAAAGACCGATTTCTTCCTTAGTAGCGGTTTTGCCGTCTACAACTCCGGTGATAACACCTGAGTTAATAACCATAATTCTGTCGCACAGCTCGATGAGAACATCCAAATCCTCACCGACGAAAATAACGGCTGTGCCCTTTTCTTTTTGTTCAGAAAGCAATCCGTAAATGGTGTATGACGAGTTGATGTCAAGACCTCTTACGGGATAAGCAACCATAAGAACCTTTGGACCTAACGCAATTTCTCTGCCGACAAGAACCTTTTGAACATTACCGCCCGAAAGTCGTCTTACGGGAGTTGATGCACTCGGAGTGACAACCTCAAGTTTTTCGATAATATCATCTGCCAAATGTTTCGGCTCTTTTCTGCTGAGGAATGCGGTTTTTCCGCCCTTGTACGAACGGAGCATCATATTGTCAACAATGTCCATATTGCCGACAAGACCCATACCGAGTCTGTCCTCCGGAACGAACGAAAGAGCAATGCCGAGTTTTCTGATTTCTCTCGGTGATTTGCCGACAAGCTGTTGCGGACCTAAATCATCGGGCTTGTACAAAATGCTCGACTTCTTTGTTGTTTGCTGAAGTCCTGCGATTGATTCGAGCAATTCCTTTTGACCGCAACCGCTGATGCCTGCGATGCCGAGGATTTCGCCGCCGTAAGCCTTGAAACTGACATCGTCAAGCGCTTTTGTGCCGTCACGCTTGATGACGGTGAGGTGCTCAACATCAAGACGCTCTTTTACATTCTTTGGTTCTTCTCTTATGATATTAAGGTCTACCTTTTCACCCATCATTGCCTCTGTAAGCGATTGCTCGTTGGCATCCTTTGTGAGCACGGTGTCAACATGCTCGCCCTTGCGGAGAATTGCAACACGGTCGGAAATTTCCAAAACTTCGTGGAGCTTGTGGGTGATTATGATAATTGATTTACCGTCCTTGCGCATATTGCGAAGAACATCAAATAATTTTTCTGTTTCCTGTGGGGTAAGAACAGCGGTCGGTTCGTCAAGAATAAGAATATCCGCACCTCTGTAAAGTACCTTGATGATTTCTACGGTCTGCTTTTCGGACACAGACATATTGTAGATTTTTTTGTCCAAATCAATGTTAAAGCCATACTTATCCGTGATAGCCTTAACACGCTTTTTTGCCTCTTTGATATTATATTTTTTGCCGTCCTCTACACCGAGAACTATATTTTCGGTAGCGGTAAAAACATCAACAAGTTTGAAGTGCTGATGAATCATACCTATTTTATACTTAAATGCGTCTTTAGGAGATTTAATTACAACCTCATCTCCGTCAACAAAGATTTGACCCTCGTCAGGGAAATAGATGCCGGAAACCATATTCATAAGTGTGGTTTTGCCCGAACCGTTTTCGCCGAGAATAGCCAAAATCTCTCCGTGGTGAACCACAAGCGAAACATTGTTGTTTGCAACAACCTTGCCGAATCTTTTGGTGACACCCTTTAATTCCAAAGCTATTTTGTTTTTCATTGTGACCTCTTAAATCATCATAAAAGAATAAATTTTGACATTTTTATACTTCTGTATAAACAACTATACCGTGACGAGGGTAATCCCTCGCCACGGAGTGTAGTTTATTAAAGCGTTACTTAGAATGCTGTGTCGAGCAATTCGATACCGTCTATTTGAATATCGAAGTATGGAGCTGCACGATATTCTGATTCGTGGAAGTAACCGTCTGAAACAGCTTCTGTATCAGGGGTGTATTTTTCGTCTGAATCAACATCAGCCATATAGCTTGTGAGGTGACCGTCAGCGTCTACCTTAGCGTTTACATTCTTGTCCTTTGTTACTGTAACAGTGAATGTTGAAGTATCAAATACATGGATTGTGCCGTCTTCAAGACCCTTCTTTGCCTTTTCAACTGCTTCTGCTGTGCCGTCAGCTGTTGCCTTTGCACCGAAGTCTGTAAGACATACAGAATTGTCAGCAAGTGTACCGGTCCAGTCAGCCTCGATTTCCTTGCCCTCTTGAACTGCCTTGATGCAGTGCTCATAGTAAGGAGCCCAGTTGATTCTTGAAGAAACGATGAATGTGTTAGGGCAAGCTGATTCTGTTGAACCGTTGTATGAAACGTTTGGAACGCCTGCCTTTTCGCAAGCTGTTGGAGCACCCATTGAGTCAGCGTGCTGTGAAATAACTACGCAACCGTCGTTGATAAGCTTCTGAGCAGCTTCTTTCTCGGCTGTTTCGTCATACCATGAACCTGTGAATGTAACCTTCATTGTTACTGATGGGCAAACGCTCTTTGCACCAAGATAGAATGAAGTGTAGCCTGAAATAACCTCAGCGTAAGTATATGCACCGACATAACCCATCTTAGCCTGGTCAGCAGTAATCTTCTTGTCAGCGATCATTTGGTTGAGCTTTTCACCTGCTGCAACACCTGCAAGGTATCTGCCCTCGTAGATTGCAGAGAAAGCGTTGTGGTAGTTTGGAAGGTTCTCTGTGTGAGCCTTTGTACCTGTTGCGTGAAGGAACTGTACATCTGTGAATTCCTTAGCAGCCTGGATGATGTAGTCCTCGTGACCGAAGCTGTCTGCAAGAATGAGGTTGCAGCCTTCGTCAACAAGTTCAGCAGCTGCTTCATATGCAGCCTGACCCTCTTCGATGTTGTTCTTCTGAACAAGCTCTACGCCGCAAGCTTCAGCAGCTTCCTTTGCAGCAGAGATGAAGTTCTTGTCGTAAGTTGAGTTTTCATCATGAAGAGTAATCAAACCGAACTTAACTGTTTTTGCGTCTGATGATTTGTCTTGAGCGTCATCGTTGCTCTTTGAAGCAGAACAGCCTGCGAAAGCAGCTACTACAAACAAAGCAGCAAGGAGAACAGCCAAAACTTTTTTTGTGAGTTTCATTTCGTTTTCCTCCATTGAAAAATGATTAAAAATGATTTATATTACAGGCACTATTGCCATATAACCAAATAATAGTTAAATCAAACCGCATATGCCTCCCCTTACAATAAGCGGAGGTGCCGAGTGAAACGAGGCGGTGGGGTTAAGCCTTATAAAGTTTAATCTCTGAACACAATTTCGCCCTTATCGGCATCCATAGATTCGATGATTGCAAGTGATTCAACACGAATGCCCTCTGCACGAAGCTTGTCACCGCCGTGCTGATAACCCTTTTCGATAACCGTGCCACAGCCGACAAGTTCCGCACCGCTCTCTTTAACAAGGCTGATTAAGCCATTGAGTGCGTTGCCGATAGCAAGAAAGTCATCAACAATAAGAACTTTATCGCCCGGGTTGAGGAACTTTTTGCTGACCATAATATTATAGGTTGTGCCGTGAGTGAACGACTCAACAGGAGCTGTGTACACATCACCGGCAATATTCTTTGTTTTGTTTTTCTTTGCAAATACTAAAGGGCATCCGAACTCCTGTGCTACCATCGCACCGATAGCAATACCCGATGCCTCTATAGTCAGAATTTTATTGACGCCCTCATTTTGATATAATCTATGAAATTCTTTACCCACTTCTGCCAAGAAGCCGCAATCTATCTGGTGGTTGAGAAAACAATCTACTTTTAGGATGTTACCGGCATAAACCTGTCCCTCTTCAAGAATTTTCTTCTTTAACAAATCCATAGTTACATCCACCTATCTTCTAAATTACACATATATTCTATATTATAAGGGAACAAAATTCAACAGTTTTTTTACTTTGACACACTTTTTTAACTATTTTATCTATCCGTCACAAAGAAACGCCCAAACTCACACCTTTGTTCGTGCATTTTGTCAACTTGAAATTTTTTGCCAAAGTGGTGTATTATTAGATTATAGAGTATATATCGGCCTTGTTACAGGGAATTATTGAATAGACCCCACCGTCTGCATATTAACGCAGAAACCTCCCCTTGATATAAGGAGAGGCTCATAAGGTTTGATGATTTATATTTGGAGATGATAATATGGTAAAATTAATCGCACTTGATTTGGACGGCACGCTCACTTCTGCCGACCATATGACTGTTACACAAAAAACAAGGGACGCCTTGAAGCGTGCCCACGATTCGGGAGCAAAGATTTCTATTGCCACGGGCAGAACCGTTGCCATCATCGGCGACATCTGTCAGCAGGTTCCCGAAATTGACTATGTGATTTACTCAAACGGAGCGGGTGTTCTTGACAGACGCAACCAAAAAATCATATATTCCAAATTTATGCCGTGGGAGCTTGTTGCGCCGATTTACGACACGCTCAACACAATGCCGACATTCTTTGAAGTTTATGTTGACGGTGTAAGCTACTATCAGCTCGACAAAGCAAAGTTTTATCCAAATGGCACTTTGCCGCAGGAATTTGTTGACGAATTGCTCGGAAAAATGAGCGGTGTTGAAGATTTGAGAGCCGTGCTTGAGGGCAACGAGATTGAAAAATTCACCGCATATTTTGGCGACAGAGCCTACTATGACAAGGCTTGGAATTATTTGAGTAGTTTCAAGGAACTGTATCTTGCGTCCTCGCTTCCGATAAGTATGGAATTCACGATGGCAAATGTCAACAAAGGCACAGCGATTGAGGGAATGTGCAAGGTGCTCGGCATCACAAATGCGGAGTGTATGGCATTCGGTGACGCAGGCAACGACATTGAAATGCTCGAATTTTGCAAATACGGAGTTGCAATGGGCAACGCAACCGACGAATGCAAACGCCACGCAAGATTTGTGACAAAAGCGAACACCGAGGACGGCATCGCCTACGCAATTGAGCAGATTATGGAAGTGTAAGCCAACTGTGAATTACGAGACTCGCTCGCTTCGCTTTAATTTAATTTGAAATGTTGTCGAGAATGTGCATAGTTTTCGTTTTCTCACGAAAGGTGGCTGTATGTAGATACCGCCCCTGAGTGAAAAACGGAAAATATGTGCGTTATCGACAATCATAACCACCAGTTGAACTGGTGGTTTGCACAGGCCCTATAAGGGCCGCCT
>CABQCC010000039.1 GCA_902462495.1 uncultured Eubacterium sp.
GAACAAATATATATTAACCATATTATTTTCCATAATCCAATATCCTCCCAATCTTAGTATTCGTCAGGCAATTCGTCAAGTTGGTCGCAGCGGAACACAGGACCGTCCTTGCAAACATACTTGTCGCCGATGTTGCATCTGCCACACTTGCCCACACCGCACTTCATACGAAGTTCCATTGTGGTGTAAACCTGTGTTTTTTCGAAGCCGAGTTCAATAAGTCCCTGAAGTGTGAACTTAATCATAATCGGCGGACCGCAGATGACGCAGGTCTTGTTTGTGTCAAAGCCGAGTTCCTTGACATAATTCGGAACAAAGCCTACATGACCGTCCCAGCCCTCTTGTTCACGGTCGATGGTGAGGTAAACATTGATGCCGTCCTCTTTGCACCACTCGTCGATGATTTCCTTGTAATCAACAAGGTCGTCCATACTGCGTGAACCGTAAACAATGTCGATTGAGCCGTACTTATCTCTGTTATCTCTGCAATAATTGATTACAGAACGGAGCGGAGCAAGACCGATACCGCCTGCGATAAAGAGCAAATCTTTGCCTGCAAATTCCGTATCAACAGGGAATCCGTTGCCGTATGGGCCACGGATTGCGATTTCCTGACCGACATCCATCATATGGAGCCAAGATGTAAGGCAACCGCATTTTTTGATACTGAATTCCATATATTCTTCATTTGTAGGAGAAGATGTGATTGAGAACATACCCTCGCCTGCACCCGGAATAGAAAGCATTGCGCACTGTCCCGGAATGTGCTCAAACACCTTTCCGCCCTCAAGTGCGTTCACTCTGAAGGTTTTTACATCAGGTGTGTCCTGACGAATGTCGGTTACAACACCAACCTGAGGAATTAAGGTTTCACTATTCATTATGCTTCAACCTCCAATGCTTTTTCTACCTTAACGATATTCATCGAAATCGGGCACTTTGCAATACATCTGCCACAGCCTACGCAACCGAAAATACCTTCGTTATTGTCAGGATAATACACAAGTTTGTGCATAAATCTTTGACGAAAACGCTCAAGCTGAGATGTTCTCGGATTGCCGTGAGCCATCTTTGTAAAATCACTGTACATACAGCTGTCCCAACATCTGAACTTCTTGACTCCGTTGCCGGTGTCGAATTCTCTGATGTCGTAGCACTGACAGGTTGGACACACAAAGGTGCAAGTTCCGCAACCGATACAGCTTTCTGAAAGTCCTGCCCATTTTTCATTTTTAAAGTGAGCCAAAAGGTCGTTTTGCTTCATTCCCTCAAAAGAGGTGTTTGCAAGCGGAAGCTTTGACATAACCGTTTTAACCGCACTCTTAACTTCTTCAACAGGGGCAGAGTCAGCATCTTCAAGCACAGCGCCCAATTTTGCGATAAGAGCCTCGCCCTTTTCCGTCTTTGCTTCCATATAGAGAGTGTCGCCATGCTTCCAAGCGGTGATGTCGCCGTTAGGGTCGGAAGCGTCAATGCCAAAAGCGTTGCAGAAGCAAGTTTCTTCAGGACGGTTGCACGCAAGAGAAATAATTGTTGCGTGGCTTCTTCTATTCTTATAATATGTATCAATCGGGTCAACAAGGAACACTCTGTCGAGAATGTCAAACGCTCTGACATCGCAACCTCTGACACCAAATACCACAAAATCCTCGCACTCTTTACGGGTGTCCTTGATTTCGAGCTTCAAGCCGTTCATACGAATGTCGTACAAATTCTCGGTCTGTGGGAAGAAGAAATCCTTTGCGGAACGGTTTGTGTTGTACTTTTCGGTAAGTGTCATACCGTCCTTGTATCTTGCAAACTCTGCAATGTCGCCCTTGTCGGTCGGGATATAAAGTGCCTCGTTTTCTGCGATAGCCTTAAAAAGAGAGTCGATTTGTGACATAGAAATCTTTTTCATTACTTTTGTCCTCCTCTCTCATAAACAACGCTCGGCTCGCAATCATCAAAATCAAAGTTAACAAGCGGATAACGGCTGTCTGCGTCCTCGCCTGCCTGATACTCGCCGTAAAGTTCGTTGGCGTCCTTGATGAATTTGCGGTTGAGAAGATGAAGCGGAATATTTTGAGGGCAAACTCTTGAACACTCGCCACAGTCGGTGCATCTGCCTGCAACATGGAATGCACGAATGATGTGGAAATTGCTCTCCTCAAAGCTTGTTTGAGCCGCCTTTTGAGCAACGCCCGAATTGTCGTTGTCGAACACGCACTTTTCGCAGGTGCAGGCAGGGCAAACATTTCTGCAAGCGTTACATCTGATGCACTTTGAAAGTTCGTTTTGCCAGAATTCGAAACGCTCGTCAGGTGTCATAGCTTCAAGTTCGGCAACTTGGTCAAAGCGGTTTGAATCGAGAACCTCTCCGTTTTCGCCGATAAGTTCATCATAGATTACGATTTTCTTGCTCTTGCAAGAAAGGCAACGCTCTGCCATAACTTCAAATTTCTTGAAAGTTTTTTTGTCGCCGTAAATTGTTTCAACAACAATTGAATCATCGGCTTCGGTAATGTCCGAAATACCGCTGAGTCCCGTTGCTTTAATCTTGTTTATGTCGGTCTTGCCAAAACATTCAATACCGACAATGTACACCTTTTCACGGTCTACTCTGTGCTCCTTGATGAGCTGTTGGAGGCTGTAAGAATCGCAAGGTTTTACAAAAATTGCGATTTTGCCGTCGCCTTTTCTTGTTTGTTTTACAAGATATTTTGAAAGGTTGGCACCCGAAAATGTGTTGTAAACAAATTCACAGTCAACCTCGTCTGCCGAAGTGAACACGCCCGGAGTGAGGTCGTACTTAAATTCGCCGACTTTCCAGCCGAGAACACGGTCAACAATGCCGTTTTGGAGGAGTTCCTTTGCCTTTGCAATTATTTGTTCTTGCATCTCAAATCCTCCAATCTCTTATTTTCACCAAGCTCGTAGATAGTTTCTACAAAGCTGTTCATAGTTTCCGCAAACTTCTGACCCTCTGCTGCCGATACCCATTCAACACGGGTTCTGCCCTTTTCGATGCCGAGATAATCAAGCATTGAGAAAAGGAGAGTCATTCTGCGTCGTGCATAATAGTTACCTGTTGTGTAGTGGCAGTCACCGGGATGGCAACCGCACATAATTACACCGTCTGCGCCTCTTTGGAACGCACGGAGAATAAACATAGGGTTTACTCTGCATGAGCAAGGCACACGGATGATTTTTACATCGGCAGGATAGTTAAGTCTGTTTGTACCTGCCAAGTCAGCCCCTGCATATGAGCACCAATTACAGCAGAAGGCTACAATTTTTGGCTTGAATTCGTTATTCTCTATTTGCATATTGCATCTACCTCCGCCATAATTTGCTTGTTAGAAAATCCGTTGAGATCCATTGCACCTGACGGACAAGCAACCGTACAAGCACCGCAACCCTGACAAACAGCCGGGTTTACGCTTGCAACTCGTCTGATTTGAGTTGTTCTGTCAGGCATACGGAATTCTTTTTCCTGATATGTAATTGCGCCGTAAGGACAAACCTTTTCGCAAGATGAACAGCCGTTGCACATCATCTCGTCACTGTGGGCAACACAAGGGTTGCAAGTGAGTTTGTCTTTTACAAGAAGTCCGATAACCTTTGCCGCACAAGCAGAAGCCTGAGATACGGTTTCGGGAATATCCTTTGGACCTTGGCACATACCCGAAAGGAACACACCTGCCGTAGGTGATTCAACAGGACGGAGTTTTGGGTGAGCCTCGGTGAAGAAATCGTTTGTATCCATAGAAGCTGTGAGCATTGTTGCAAGAGGTCTTGCACTCTTTGACGGTTCGATAGCCGCCGCAAGAACAACCATATCCGCATCAATGTGAAGCTGTTTATTGTTGAGCAAATCTGAAGCCTGAACCTTGAGCTTTTTGCCGTCAGGAACAACCTTGCCGACCATACCTTTTACATAGTGAACACCGTATTCTTCAACCGCTCTGCGATAGAATTCGTCAAAGTTCTTGCCCGGAGTACGAACATCAATGTAGAACACATAAACATCTGTGTCAGGATATTTTTCACGGGTGAGCATTGCGTGCTTTGCGGTGTACATACAGCAAACCTTTGAGCAATACGGCTTGCCCTTTGGGTCTGTTTCGGCACAACGAGAACCAACGCATTGAACAAATACAATAGTATGCGGATGTTCGTGGTCGGACGGACGGAGAAGTGTGCCGTTTGTAGGACCTGCCGCATTCATAAGCCTTTCGTATTCAAGAGAAGTTACAACATCAGGTGACTGGTTGTATGCAAACTCGTCAAACTTTTCAACCTTAATAGGTTCAAAGCCTGTTGCAACAACGATTGCACCGTACTGTGCGTCAACAAATTCGTCCTTTGCGTCATAATTGATAGCCTTTGCCTCGCAAACCGTTGAGCAAAGTCCGCACTTGCCTGTTTTCATCTTAATACAATAATTAGGGTCGATAGTTGCAACCTTTGGTACAGCCTGTGCAAACGGAATATAAATTGCACTGCGGTTATCCATACCGAGATTGAATTCGTTAGGCACTTTCTTCATAGGGCATTTTTCGGTGCAAAGTCCGCAACCTGTGCAAATGTCCTCGTTTACAAATCTTGCCTTACGCTTAATCTTAACATTGAAGTTGCCAACGAAGCCTTTAACTTCTTCAACCTCGCTGTAAGAATAAATCTTGATTTTTTCCTGCTGTGCCGCCTCAACCATTTTAGGGGTCAAGATACAAGCCGCACAGTCGAGAGTCGGGAAAGTCTTGTCTATCTGCGCCATTTTACCGCCGATAGTAGGTGACTTTTCAACAATATCAACTTCAAAACCTGCCTCGGCAATGTCAAGTGCGGTTTGAATACCTGCAATACCGCCGCCGATGACAAGTGCACGCTTTGTAACAGGGCTTTCGCCTGCAACAAGCGGAGTGTTGAGCTGAACCTTTGCAATAGCGGTTCTGCCCAAGATAACAGCCTTTTCGGTTGCCGTTGCCATATCTTTGTGAATCCACGAGCACTGCTCACGAATGTTTGCAATCTCAACCATATAAGGATTAAGACCAACCGAAGCAGCAGCCTTGCGGAATGTGTTTTCGTGCATACGAGGTGAGCAAGAGCAAATTACAACGCCTGTAAGGTTATATTCCTTGATAGCGTCCTTAACCATATTTTGTCCTGCCTCGGAGCACATATATTGATAATCGGTGGAGTAAACTACGCCCGGCTCGTTCTTCAAAGTTTCCGCAACTTTGTGAACATCAACCGTACCGGCGATATTGCTACCGCACCAACAAACGAATACGCCTATTCTGTGCATATTTTTCTACTCCTCCCTACTTATTTCCAATACTTTCTCATTGCAGACACGATAGCCTGCTGAGGTAAATCCTCATCCCACATTTCAGGAATGTCCTGCGGGTGCAAATGTTCCTCGCCCTGACGGCGAATTTTTGCAACTCTTACAGCCTCAACAAATCTTGCCGGCTCAACGCCTCTTGGGCAACGCTCCAAGCAAGCAAGGCAAGAAAGGCAGGTGTAAAGCGATTCGCTCTCCAAAAGCGGTTCGATGTTACCGTTTGCCACCATAGACACAAACTGATGCGGATGATATTCCATATTATCATAAGAAGGACAGGTTGCCGAGCATTTGCCACAGCCCATACATTTGAGCGGATTGATTCCTGCCGAACGGATAACCTGCTCTTTGAGATAATTATTTTCCATTGCAAGCCCTCCTTATTCGCCAATCAAACCGAGCGCCTCTGCAAGCACCTCTGTGAAGTACTTAACAGGCACATCATAATCTGTTGCATTCTTATTGAGATTATACATACAAAGCGGACAAGCCGTGATGACCATCTCTGCTCCGTTTTTAACCACATTTTCAAGCACTGCATTGCCGTTTGCTTTTGCAATCTCCTTGTTTTCAAGGGTAGTGTAGCCGCCGCAGCACTCGTTGCGCATTGAATACACAACAGGAGTTGCGCCCAATGCTTTGATTAAATCCTCCATAATTGTCGGATTTTCAGGGTCGTCCATCTGCATAACTCTGCTCGGACGAAGAAGCAAGCAACCGTAGTACGCTGCAATCTTTTTGCCCTTGAGAGGATTTTTTACCGCTGACTTGACATTGTCAAATCCCACCTTGTCACGCAAAACTTCAAGAAAGTGAATGACATTTGTTTCGCCTCTGTAAGGCTCGTCAAGTTTCATATATCTTGCAACCTTGTCTGCGATTTCTTCATCAAGCATATCGTTGTTTACCTGCTTGATGACATTGTGGCAGGCGGAGCACATAGTTACAAGATCCTGACCGAGTTCCTTTGATTTATTGAGCGCACGAACGGAAGAAAGCTTTGTTGCAATCTCGTCCCTTGCCATAGGATAAACACCGCCGCAGCATTGCCAATCAGGAAGTTCCTCAAGTGTAACACCGAGAGCCTCTGCCGACATTCTTGCGTATTTATCCAAATCCTGCGCCTTTGTTTTCAAGGTGCATCCCGGATAATAACTGAAAGTCATTATTCTATTCTCCTTTATCCTAAATCCAAAATTCTAATTTTTACGAAAATCAAACCATCTGTTCCGGATGGAAAACTTCGTCAAATCTTTCTTCTGTGAGGAAGCCGAGCTGAACGCAAGCCTCCTTGAGAGAAATGTTGTTCTTGTATGCAAGCTTTGCAGTCTTTGCCGCATTTTCATAGCCGATATACGGATTGAGAGCAGTAACAAGCATAAGAGAGTTGTGGAGGTTTGAAGCCATCTTATCCTCGTTTGCCGTGATACCGACAGCACAGTTGTCGTTGAATGAAATCATTGCTTCCGAAAGAAGTCTGACTGACTGTGTGAAGTTATAAATAATAACAGGCATAAACACATTAAGTTCAAAGTTGCCCTGTGAAGCAGCCATACCGATTGCCGTGTCGTTGCCGATAACCTGAACCGCAACCATTGTTACAGCCTCGCACTGTGTTGGGTTAACCTTGCCCGGCATAATTGATGAGCCCGGCTCATTTTCAGGGATTTTGATTTCGCCAAGACCAAGGCGAGGACCCGAAGCAAGCCAACGAACATCGTTTGCAATCTTCATAAGGTCAGCCGCAAGAGCCTTGAGTGCACCGTGAGCAAACACGATTTCGTCCTTTGATGTAAGAGCGTGGAACTTGTTTGGAGCTGTGATGAAGTGCTTGCCTGTGATTTCTGTTACAGCCTCTGCAACCTTAACATCAAAGTCCTTTGGTGCGTTAAGACCTGTTCCTACTGCTGTTCCGCCGAGTGCCAATTCCTTGAGTTCCGGAAGTGCGATTTCGAGAAGTCGTCTGTCCTTTTCAAGAGAAGTTCTCCATCCGCTGATTTCCTGTGAAAATGTGATAGGAGTTGCGTCCTGAAGATGAGTTCTGCCCGACTTTACGATGCCTTCGTGCTTTTCTTCAAGCATTTTGAATGTTGCGATGAGTTTGTCAAGAGCAGGGAAAACTTTGTCCTCGATTCCGAGAACAGCCGCAATGCTCATAGCTGTCGGGAATGTATCGTTTGATGACTGTGACATATTGATGTCGTCATTCGGGTGAAGAATCTTTTTGCCTGCAATCTCGTTACCTCTGTTTGCGATAACTTCGTTTGCATTCATATTTGACTGTGTGCCCGAACCTGTCTGCCAAACAACAAGCGGAAAGTGCTCGTTGAGTGAACCGCTCATAACTTCGTCACAAGCCTGTGAAATAGCGGAAAGCTTTTCGTCTGTCATTTTTTCAGGCTTAAGCTGATTGTTTGCAATAGCGGCAGCCTTTTTGAGCACGCCGAATGCGTGAGTAATCTCTCTTGGCATAACTTCAATGCCAACGCCAATCTTGAAGTTTTCGTGGCTACGCTCTGTCTGAGCCGCCCAATACTTGTCTGCAGGTACTTTAACCTCGCCCATTGAGTCGTGTTCAATACGATATTCCATAATCTTTTCCTCCTGATATACGGTTGGGTTTAATTTTTTTCTACTATATTATATATTTCTATTATTCTAATATCAAGGGTAAATTGTTAAAAAAATAACAATTTTGACATTTTCAGATACTTCTACAAAAAAGTAATCGTTAAAACTTTATTTTTCGTAATTTTGCCTGTTGAATGATAAAAACCTGCACAACTTTGCTCAAATCTTTTACAAATTGTTAAAACCCGTGCCAAATAGAACAATCTCATTCAACCCACACGATGCCGATGCGCAAAAAAATTGCCTCTCCCTTATAACAAGGAGAGGCATATATACAATAGACGGGAGGGGGATTCCAATCTTATTGTGCTGATTTACATATTGATTCCGTCGTATGATTCCTTGAGGATATTATACGAATTGCGGAGCTTTTCAATTTCCTCCTCCGTAAGGTTGAGAGGGAGAATTTTTCTGACGCCGTTGCGGTTGACATACGCAGGCAATCCGAGATAAACATCACGCATACCGTACTCGCCGTTGAGTCTTGAAGAAACTGTGATTACACTGTTTTCGTCACCGAAAATCGCCTTTGTGATTCTGACAAGGCTCATACCGATTCCATAATAAGTTGCGCCTTTGAGCTTGATAACTTCTGCGCCGGAATTCTTAACTTTTTCGATAATTTCTTCGATATCTTCACGCTTATAATCGTTTGCAAATCTCTCGTCATTAAAGAATTCTTCAACATTTTTGGTTGAGAGATTGAGCTGGCTGAAAGGAACGAACTCGCTGTCGCCGTGCTCGCCGATAACATAGCCGTGAACCGAATGAGGGTCAGCCTGAAAATAATCGCCGATGAGATAACGAAGTCTTGCCGTGTCAAGAGTTGTGCCCGAACCGATAACTCTGTTTGCCGGGAAGCCCGAAAGCTCATAGGTCACTCTTGTCATTACATCAACAGGGTTTGAAGCAACAAGGAAAATGCCGTTAAAGCCCGATGCAACGATTTTTGAAATGAATGATTTGAAGATTTTTACATTTTTATTAAGCTGGTCAAAGCGGGTTTCGCCCGGTTTTCTTGAACCTGCCGAAGCTGTGATTACAACAAGGTCGGCATACGCACAGTCGTCAAATGAGCCTGCACGGATTTTCATATGAGAGCTTGAAAAACACAAGCCGTGATTGAGGTCCATCGCCTCGCCCTTTGCCTTGTCCTCGTTAATATCAATAAGAATTAGCTCATTGCACAAATCGGAATTAAGAAGTGCATAAGCATAGCTCATACCTACCATACCACAACCGACAAGTGCTACCCTTCTGTTTGCCATAACTGTCTTACCTCCTAAACATTGTTAAATATATAACAATTCGATTTGATTAAATTTTATATCAATAGCAGTAAATTGTCAATAATTTAACAAGTTTTGATACAAAATTCTCTTTTTGCTACAAAAACAACGGCAAATGAGAGCCGTATTTTGTTTACAAATAAAAAAATTACCTGCCACGACAGCAGGTAATTTGAACTTTATTTTATTATAATTGTTCCGCAATAATGTGGATGAGTTCTCTTGTTTTATCCCATCCGAGGCACGGGTCGGTGATTGACTTGCCGTAAACGCCGTCCTCAACCTTTTGGTTGCCGTCCTCAAGATATGATTCAATCATAAAGCCCTTGACCATCTTCTTGATGTCGTTGCTGTGGCGCATAGAATGAAGCACCTCGTTTGCAATACGAACCTGCTCAAGATACTTTTTGCCCGAATTGGAATGGTTTGTGTCAATGATGACAGCAGGATTTTTGAAACCTCCGTTGCAATATTGTGTGCAAAGGTTCATCAAATCCTCGTAATGATAGTTGACATGGTTGATGCCGTGCTTGTCCACGCTTCCACGAAGAATGACATGAGCCATATCGTTGCCGGCAGATTCAACTTCCCAGCCTCTGTACAAGAACATATGTCCCGACTGAGCCGCCTTGATTGCGTTGAGCATAACGGAAATATCGCCCGATGTAGGATTTTTCATTCCGACAGGGATATTGAGAGCAGAGGAAACAAGTCTGTGTTCCTGATTTTCGACACTTCTTGCACCAACCGCAACATATGAAAGAAGGTCTGACAAATATCTGTGATTTTCAGGGTAGAGCATTTCGTCTGCGCAGGTAAGACCTGTTTGCTCGATAGCGTCCTTGTGGAGCTGTCTGACCTCGATGATGCCCTCAAGCATATCGGGTTTCTTTTCAGGGTCGGGCTGATGAAGCATACCCTTGTAGCCCTCGCCTGTTGTGCGAGGCTTGCCTGTGTAAATTCTCGGAATGATGAGGATTTTGTCCTCAACTTCTTTTTGAACCTCGGCAAGTCTGTGGATATATTCAAGAACAGGCTCCGGCTTGTCGGCAGAGCAAGGACCGATAACAAGAACGAGCTTGTCGCTTTCGCCCTTAAAAACCTTTTCGATTTCCTTATCTCTGATTTCTTTTTTTGCCGTAGCTTCTTCCGAAAGCGGATACTGTGCCTTGATATCCTTAGGTACAGGCAGCTTTCTGATGAACTTCGTATTTTTCATATTATCCATACTTTTCACCTCTCAAAACTTCTGTAGTTTGTTATAATAGCAATATTTTATCACCGATTAAATCATCCGTCAACAAATAGAATAAATTTTAATTACAGTTAAAAAATCAAGTAATTTCATTTATCCTTTTCAGCACTTCCCCCAAAAACAGGCAAAAGCACAATCGGTTTATATTGTTGACATTTTTATATTAAATTGTTATACTAAAAGAGAATAAAAATTGACCTATTATGACGAAAAAGGTGATACTATGGAAAAAAACAGAGTTACTCTGAAAATTTACGGCAATTCATACACCATCTTGACAGAAGATGACCCTGAATATGTGGAACAGCTCGGAGAGCTTATCAACAAGGAAATGCACAACGTTTCCAACGAGTCGCCAAATCTTTCGCAAACACAATGTGCCGTGCTTGTGGCACTTGACCAGGCGGACGCTTGCAAAAAGGCAAACAGCGAAGCAGTCAACCTGCGTGTTCAAATCAAGGATTATATCGAGGATGCCGCAAGGGCAAAGCTTGAGGTTGATGTTGCAAGACGAGAAATTGAAAGACTCAACAGAGAACTTTCGGCACTCAGAAGCAAAAACGCAAGCGATGGCAAATAAACCATAAACTACGATTAATGGACGCAGAGTGTGTCCATTAATTTTTTTGAAAGATGAACAGAGATATGAACAAAAGACCCGAAATTTTAGCACCTGCGGGAAGTATGGAAAGCTTGATTGCTGCCGTTAGGTGCGGAGCAAACGCCGTTTACCTCGGCACAAAAGGAATAAACGCAAGGCGAGGCGCAACTAACTTCACCTTTGAGGAACTGAAGCAGGCGGTGGAATACTGCCACGCAAGGGAGGTCAAGATTTACCTTGCGCTCAACATCCTCATTTCAGACAGCGAGAGAGAGCTTGCATACAAAACCGTTGAAGCAGGCTTGTCGCTCGGAGTTGACGCATTCATCATCCAAGACCTCGGACTTGCAAAAATCATACACAATCATTTTCCGACAGCAAGAATGCACGCTTCAACCCAATGCAGCGTCAATTCGCCGGAGGGATTCAAGGCTCTTGAAAAAATGGGCTTTGTTCGTGCTGTTTTGCCGAGAGAAATGAGCCTTGACGAAATAAAGGAAATCCGACAGGCAACCGATATGGAACTTGAAATGTTTGTGCACGGCGCACTTTGTATGTGTGTGAGCGGTCAATGCTATTTGTCGGCAATACTCGGCGGTCGTTCGGGCAACCGTGGACTTTGCGCACAACCTTGCAGGCTCGGTTTCAGCGCCGATGCAAGCAGAAGCTGTGACTTGTCGCTAAAGGATTTGAGCCTCATCGGCAACATAAACGAAATTGCACAGGCAGGAGTTGTCAGCCTGAAAATTGAGGGCAGAATGAAGCGTCCCGAATATGTTGCGGCGGCTGTCACCTCGTGCAAAAAGGCAATTGACGGCGAATACACCGCCTCTGACGAAAACACGCTTAAATCCGTATTTTCCCGAACAGGATTTACGGACGGATATTTCACGGGAGAGCGCAAGGATATGTTCGGCACTCGTCAAAAAGAGGATGTTGTGGCGGCAAAAGATGTGCTCAAGGAATTGTCGCACCTTTACGACAACGAAAATCCGCTTGTGCCGATTGACATTGAGTTTGTTTGCAAGGCGAACCGCAAAGCAGAACTGACGGCAAGGGCACTCGGCAAGGAAGCAACCGTTGTGGGCACCGTGCCCGAAACGGCAATCAACAAGCCGATGACGGAAGAAACCGTTACATCAAGGCTCGCAAAATTCGGCAACACACAATTTTATCTGAACAACATCACGGTTGACCTTGATGACGGATTGATTTTGCCGGCAAGCGTAATCAATTCTATGCGCAGGGAAGCGGTTGAAATCCTCAGCGAAGTCAAGATTGAACCGTTCACCCAAATGCCGTACAAGGCAGACCGATACGCAGAAAGGAACTGCACGCCGTACTACACGGCAAGATTTTTGAATCCCGACAGTATTCCCGACAAGCATCCGTTCAAGAGGATTTTTATCCCGATTTGGAGCAGTGACGAGGATTTTGTGGACAACCGTGCAGGGGTTGAAATTCCGAGAGGGCTTTTCGGTATGGAAGAAAAGCTCACAAAAAGGCTTGAACACCTGAAAAAAATCGGTGTCAGAAAAGCGCTTTGCTCAAACCTCGGCGCATATTCGCTTGCCCAAAAAATGGGATTTGAGGTATACGGCGACTTTGGACTGAACATATTTAACAGCGAGAGCGCACAGCTTTTCAACTCTCCGATTTTATCCTTTGAGGCAACTCTGGAACAGGCAAACCGAATCGGTGCAAAGGACACGGGAATTATCGGCTACGGATATTTACCGCTTATGCTCACACGAAACTGCCCGATTAAAAATCACCTCGGCTGTTCCCGTTGCACAGGCAAACTCACCGACCGCAAGGGATTTGAATTCAAGGTGAAGTGCTCGCCTTATCCGTGCGTTGAGGTGCTCAATCCTGTTCCTGTTTATATGGGCGACAGACAAAAGGAAATCAAGACCGACTTCATTCATTTTTATTTCACCGACGAGAGCAAAAACCAGGTGGAGCAAATCATCAACTTGTTCAAAACAGGCGGTCAGTTTGACGGCAAATACACACGAGGCTTGACATACAGAGGGGTAGAATAATGATTATTTTGGCATCACAAAGCCCGAGAAGGCAGGAGCTGTTGAAGCTCATAACAAACGATTTTGAAATAAAGGTCAGCAATGTTGACGAAACTTTGCCGAGCGGAATTTCTCCGAAAGACGCTGTTTTGTATCTGTCAAAAATCAAGGCAGAGCCGTTCAAAAACGACAGCGACATCATCATCGGTGCAGACACGGTTGTTGCGCTTGACGGCAAAATCCTCGGCAAGCCGAAAAATGACGAAAACGCAAGGGAAATGCTCAAATTTTTGTCGGGCAAGGCTCACAGCGTGTTCACGGGCGTGACCCTAATCAAGGGTGACACCGCAAAGAGTTTTGCCGTTGAAACAAAGGTGAAATTCTTTGATTTGACCGACAAAGAAATAGACGAATACATCAAAACGCGAGAGCCTGCGGACAAGGCGGGAGCGTACGGAATTCAGGGCTACGGCTCGCTTCTTGTCGAAAAAATCAACGGCGACTACTTCAATGTTGTCGGACTGCCGGTAAGCAGGCTCGCAAGGGAGCTTTTGGCAATAAAATAACAAACTTTTATATGCAGAAACAGCAGATTTATTGTTGAAATTTCTCCATTTTTATGTTATAGTATAAACAGATATTGTGCCCATAAAACGGTACAAAACAGAAAGGAGACAGTAAGAAATTATGGCGGCGGATTTACATTGTCATACAAAGCTGAGCGACGGCTCGGTTGGCATTGAAGATTTAATAGTTATCGCACAAAAGAGCGGAATTGATACATTAGCCATCACCGACCACGACTGTCTTGCAGGCGTTGTCAGAGGTCAGGTAATCGGCAAAAGATACGGCGTCAACATCATTTCAGGTGTTGAAATCAGTGCATTTGATGAAATAGCAGGCAAAAAGGTTCACATCATATCATACCTTGCCGACGCACCGGACAGACTTGAGCGTATTTGCAAAAAGACTTCCGTTGCACGCAAAAGGGCAGGTCAGATTATGATGCTTAAAGTTGCGGCAAGATTTCCTGTTACAAGCGAATTCATCATCAGTCACGCAAGCGGTTCAACCAACCTTTACAAGCAACACATTATGCACGCACTTATGGATGCAGGCTACACAGACGAGATTTTCGGTGATTTGTACTATCAACTTTTCGACACGGGAAGCGAAAACAATGTTCTCGCTCCGACAAAATACCCATCCGTAAAAGAAGTTATTGACGAAATTCACGGTGCAGGCGGTATTGCCGTGCTTGCTCATCCGGGCAAGTTCAACAACCGTGACGAAATCGAGGAATATGTTGAACTCGGACTTGACGGCGTTGAGGTTTGGTCACCCGAAAACAGCGAAGAACTGACAGAAGAACTCACTGCTCTTTGCAAAAAGAAAAAGCTTTTGCAGACAGGAGGTTCGGACTTCCACGGAACATACGGCAGACAATCGGTTACGGTTGGTGCATATTCAACTCCGCAGGAGCACCTCGACAAGCTTATGAGCTACAAGTCACGCAAAAAGAGTGCGGCTCGCCGTGCCGAAAAAAAGGCAGCAGCCGAAAAAGCGGCACTCGAAGCAGAACAGAATAAATAAAAACAAACGCAATGAATTTTAAAATCAAAGTTCACTGCGTTTTTGTTTTGGTCAAGGAAAATCCTTAGCTTTTATTTTTTTTTATAAAGAATTGCGTAATCC
>CABQCC010000040.1 GCA_902462495.1 uncultured Eubacterium sp.
TATAAGAATTATCGCAAAAAGCTTGAGCAACGATTAAATAAATCAACGCATAATTTAGGAACACACCATATTCAAAAACAGATTCATTTAAAATAAAACAATATACATCATATATCATAAAAAAGAACAAACAAAAAAAGAGTAACTTTTTATTGTCGAATTTTTCTATCAAACAGTTTAGTAATGGATGAACCACTATAATCATTATATAACAACCGATAAACCAATTATTATTAAAATTAAGTGGCAGCAAAGACTTGACTATAGCAAGCTCGTTTATTGTCAGTCTTTTACACAAATCAAAAATCAAATATATGGCTAACACAAGCCATGATATTAGCCAGGTATCAAAACAAATTTTTGATGTCTGTTTTATTCTGAATGAATTGTTTTCGCACAAAAAGAAGGACGAGCAAATAAAGAATATCATATTTCCTATTACGCCAAAAGTCCTTGTAAATAAAACAATTTGTTCCTCAAATGTAAAAGAAGAATTAAATTCCATAAACACATTTGTTGAAAGAGCATCATTAAATTTAAATCTGACAATTGTTTGCGAAATATGCGAAATTACAATAAGAACAATCGCAATAATCTTCAACAATTCAACACCTGATTTTCGCTGTTTCTTTAAACAGTTATCACTTGCCATTGTTTTCTCCTCTTTATAACACAAAATAACTGATAGATTAATTGTCACTATTTTTCTTATAACAACAGTAGCATAATTCCGATTTTTTTGCAACCTAAATCAACAATTAGTTTGCGATTTTACTATATAAAAACTCCCGTACAATGCAAATTGTACGGGAATTTGATTTTATAGATGATATACGATTTTGTCGGAAAACTTGTTGAAAATGATGATGCCGACTGCAAGTGACAAGATTGACATTACCGTTGCATAAAGCACCAACTTCCAGCTGAGGAGCTGAGTCGGCAAGGTGTTGCCGTAAAGCACGCACTGTCTGAACAACTCAATCATTGAATAAAGCGGATTGAGTTTGATGACATAGATAATTTTTCTGCCCTCAAATCTGTTCATTGAATAGAGGATAGGAACCATATACATCAAAAGCTTTGTGCAAACATCCCAAATGTACTCAACATCTCTGAAATAAACATTCACAACCGAGAGGATAAGACCCACACCTGTTGAGAACATCAAAAGCAAAATCATCGGCAGGAACACAAGCACAATCTTCCAGCTTAGTGTAAGCCCTGCACCGCCGCTTATGCCTGTCAGTTTGAAGAAAATCCAAACACAAACATAGCAAATTGTTGAAATTGCAAATGTAACAAATGTTGAAAGCGTTGATGACAGCGGATACATATACTTTGGTACATATACCTTTTTAATAATTGAAGCGTTGCGCCTAAATGCTGTCAGCGATTGCTTGGTTGATGTTACGAAAAATTCAAAAATCAATCTGCCCGAAAACAAATATACCGGATAACAAACGATTCCGTCCTTTTTTCTTGCAAGGAGCGCACCGAAAATGACAGACAAAACTATCATATTAAGAAGCGGTTGCAAGAAGCTCCAGAATATACCGAGCCAAGAATTTCTGTACTTGAGCTTTACATTTTTTCTTGTAAGCTCCATAAGCAAATCCTTGTATTTGTTAAACATACTAAAGGAATGCTTAAGTTCTTCTTTTTTTTCTTCAGTACTCATTGAATTGAACACCTCTGTTTTTTCCCGTTTATCACGACTGTCTTAAATATGTGCCATTATATCACATGCCATACTATTTTTCAACATATTTTATCAATAGGTTACAACTTCGTAACTTTTTAGACATACGCAAACAACGGTTACGGTCTATTATCTGAAAATGTCAGCTATTTGCATAGCGGTTTTTCTTGCTCCCATATCCCCATTTATGACAAAATCGGCAGCCGAAAGATATTTTTCCTTGCGTTCATCATAGAGTTTTTTTGCTTTTTCTTTGTCCTGAAAAAGAGGTCTGGTGGTGTTGTCGCCTATTCTTTCGCAAATCACATCAAACGATGCATCCAAGAAAACAATCTTTGCGCCCTGCTTGACCGCTTCAACATTTCGCTCAAAGGTCATAGCTCCTCCGCCGGTTGAAATAACAGCACCTTTCATTTCAGGGATTTTTTTGCACACCTCGTGCTCGAGGTCACGAAAATAATCCTCGCCGTGAATGGCAAAAATCGCTTTTATCGCAACGCCCTGCTCTTTTTCTATAATTTCATCGGTGTCAACAAATTTGACGCCCAAAATCTTTGCAAGTTCCTTGCCGACAACGGTTTTTCCGCTGCCCATAAAGCCACACAAAACAATATTATCCATTTTTCTCCAGCTCCTTTTGGGCAATCTCAATCACCTTTTCAATGTCGTCGTTTGAAAATTTGACGCCGTTCCAAATTTCCTGCGCAACGGCAGCCTGCCAAACAAGCATAGAAAGTCCGTCTGAATACTTGAGTCCTGCCTCTTTCGCATATTTCAAAAGCACGGTTTCCTGCGGATTATAGATAACATCAAAAACCGCCTTTGCGCCTGCAACAACCTCTTTTGAAACAGGGCACGCATCAACATTGGGATACATTCCTACAGGAGTGCCGTTGATAATCAAATCATACTCGCCCTTTGCGTCATTCAGCATAATAACCTTGATTTCCTTGTTGAGCTTGTCCTTGATTTCTTTTTTGAGTTCGTTTGCGGCGGCAAAACTCGACTCTCTGACCGCAACAGTCAAATCGGCATCTGCCAAAACAGATTCGAACGCAATCATTCGGGAAACTCCGCCGCTTCCGCAAAGAAGCACCTTGCCCGCAAGTTCAATATCCGCCATCTGAAGTGCCGACAAAAAGCCTGCGCAATCGGTGTTGTGACCTATGATTTTGTCCTCACGCACATCAACTGTATTGACCGCACCAAAGAGTTCTGCCTTCGGGGACAGCTCGTCCAAATACTTGATGATGTTGATTTTGTGCGGAATTGTGACATTGAATCCACGCAATCCGCTGAGCGTTTCGGCAAAAACTTTTTCCAAATCATCGGGCGAAGCCTCGACCATAAGATATGTGGCATCTATACCGCAAAGTTCAAAAAGCGCCTTGTGGATTGTCGGGCTTATGGAATGACCGAGAGGATAACCCGTAAGTCCGTAGAGGTATCTCCTTGTTTTCACCACTTTCATATTTTGTCCTCCAAAAATTTTTAAGATATTGTTTATAAGAAAATTATTGACAAATCAAACAAAACTTACTAATATGATAATAACATATTACATTAAACATAACAACAAATTTTTAAGGAGCGTTGCTTTATGATTTTTGACGAAATAAAAGATATATTAGCTGAACAACTTGATGTAAACCCTGACACAATCGAAATGTCATCTGACCTTTCAAGCGATCTCGGTGCAGATTCTCTTGACGCTATCGACATTGTTATGAGCATCGAGGATCAATACGGCATTGAAGTTCCTGACAGCGTTATCGAAAATATGAAAACGGTTGAGGATATTGTCAACTTTATTGAGAATTCAACAACCGAGGACTAATCACAAAATTATATAGATGCGGCGAAATATATAACAGGCATATTCTGCCTGTTATTTTTTTGTCAATTTGACCAAACAAATAAAAAATTTTTAGTCAGTTTAAATGTTGACACCTGTCAAAATAAATAGTAGAATTACTTTATATAATAAAATAATATATATGCTATAAAAAGGGGTTTAATTATGGCAGAAGAAAAGTTTGTAATGGCACTTGACCAGGGTACTACCAGCTCTCGTGCTATTATTTTTAACAAAAAGGGCGAAATTGTCGCTAAAAATCAAAACGAATTTACACAGTTCTATCCGCAAAACGGTTGGATTGAGCACGACCCGCACGAAATTCTTTTTTCTGTTGTAAGTTCCATGATCGGCGCATTGCGTGAGGGCACAGTTGACCCGAAGAAAATCGCAGGCATCGGCATCACCAACCAAAGAGAAACAACTATTCTTTGGGACAAGGAAACAGGCGCACCGCTTTACAATGCTATTGTTTGGCAGTGCAGAAGAACTGCGGATTATTGCGAGGAACTTAAATCGCAGGGACTTTCAGATTACATCAAAAGCACTACCGGTCTTTTGATTGACGCATACTTCAGCGCAACCAAAATCAAATGGATTTTGGACAATGTTGAGGGCGCAAGAGAAAAGGCAGAGCGTGGCGAAGTGCTTTTCGGCACTATCGACACATGGCTCATCTGGAACTTGACAGACGGCAAGTCTCATGTTACCGACTACTCAAACGCTTGCAGAACAATGTTGTTTGACATCGACAATCTTTGCTGGGATGAATACCTTTGCAAAAAGCTCGACATTCCAATGTGCATTTTGCCTGAGGTTAAGCCGTCAAGCTGTATTTACGGCCATGTTGCAAAAATCACAGGAATTGAGGACCTTGAGGGCGTTCCGATTGCAGGTGCTATCGGTGACCAACCGGGCGCATTGTTCGGTCAAGGTTGCTTTGAAGTAGGTCAAGCTAAAAACACCTACGGCACAGGTTGCTTCTTGCTTATGAACACAGGCGAAAAGAGAATTGAGAGCCGTTCAAACCTCCTCACAGGTATTGCTTGGGGACTTGACTGCAAAATCACATATGACCTTGAGGGTTCTGCATTCAACGCAGGCTCCGTTATCAAATGGCTTCGTGACGAACTTGAGCTTATCGGTTCAGCCGCAGAATGTGACGAACTTGCAATGCAGGTTGAGGACAGCAACGGATTGTACCTTGTTCCTGCGTTCACAGGCTTGGGCGCACCGTATTGGGATATGTACGCAAGAGGCATTATGGTAGGTCTTACCCGTTCAATCAACAAAAAGCATGTTTGCCGTGCAGTGCTTGAAAGCATTACATACCAAATGACAGACTTGCTTGAAGCTATGATGAACGACAGCGACATCAGGCTCAAGGATTTGCGTGTTGACGGCGGTGCAAGTATTTCAAATATTATGATGCAAATTCAGGCAGATATGACCGGTTGCAATGTTAACCGCCCTAAGAACAGAGAAGCAACTGCTCTCGGTGCAGCATATCTTGCAGGTCTTGCAACAGGCGTTTGGGAGAACACAGCAGAAATCGAAGCAAACCGTGAGGTTGACAAAATCTTTATCCCATCTATGCCGGAAGAAAAGCGCAACAAGCAATATTCCAACTGGAAGCGTGCGGTTGAACGCAGCAGAAATTGGGAAAGATAATTTAATCAGTTAAAATTTTGTCTTATGGCAAAATAATTTATATTCAAAAAAGGAGTTTTATTAATTATGGGAAAAGTTGTATGTCCGTGGAATTTAATCACCGACTTTGTAACTGACGCCTTTGTTGGCTACGGTGTTCCGAGAGAGGATGCAGAAATCTGCACAGACGTTCTTTTGGAATCAGATAAGAGAGGTATCGAAAGCCACGGCTGTAACAGATTCAAGCCTATTTATATCGACAGAATCGTTGCAGGTATCCAAAACCCTGTAACAAATTTTGAGGTTATTAAGGAAACACCTTGCACAGCAGTAGTTGACGGTCACGACGGTATGGGTCAGGTTATCGGCTACAAGGCTATGCAGATGGCTATTGACAAGGCAAAGGAATTTGGTCTTGGTATGGTTGCAGTTCGTAATTCTTGCCACTACGGTATCGCAGGCTACTATGCAACTCAGGCTACCGAGCAGGGATGCATCGGCTTCACAGGCACAAACGCAAGACCGTCAGTTGCACCAACATTCGGTGTTGAGGGTATGTTTGGTACAAACCCACTCACAATGGGTATTCCGTCTGATGAAGAATTTGATTTTGTACTTGACTGTGCAACATCAATCACACAAAACGGCAAGATTGAATACTACGCAAGAATCGGCGAGCCTGTTCATCCGGGCACAATCATCGGTCTTGACGGCAACCCTGTTGAGGGCGACGCAGGCGAAGCACTCAAGAGAATTCGTCAGGGCACAGCAGCTCTTACAGCACTTGGCGGAATCGGCGAGAACCTCGGCGGTTACAAGGGCTACGGCTACGCTATGATTATTGAGCTTCTCTCTGCTGTTCTTCAGGACGGTAACTACGGCAAGGCTCTTGACGGCAAAGATGAAAACGGCAACCTTGTTCCTTATCATCTCGGTCACTTCTTCCTTGCTATCGACACTTCAAAGTTTATGGGTGAAGAAGCTGCAAGAAAGAAGACAGGCGAAATCCTCCGTGAAATCAGAGCATCAAAGAAAGCTCCGGGTCAGGACAGAATCTACACAGCAGGCGAGAAAGAATATCTTGTTTGGAAAGAAAGAGAAAACAGCGGTGTTCCTATCAACGAGGCAGTTCAGAAGGAAATCAACGATGTTAGAGATAAGCTCGGTCTTTCTTACACATTCCCGTGGGAAGACAACTATGTTCCTTATGAAAAGGAAGAAAAGATTACTTCTCACATCGAGAGAAAGTAATCTCATAAAAACAGCATAAAAATTAAGGGGCGGGATGCCCTCGGGCTTCTGTCCGAGTGCGACCTGCTCCTTTTTTGTTATTATTTTCACAATTTTTCACATAATAAAACTATGGCATAAAGCGAAAGGAATAATTTAAAATGAATATAAGAGAGGAATCACTCCAAAAGCACTACGAATGGAACGGAAAAATTGAAGTTATTGCCAAAGCAAAGGTAAACGACAGCAAGTCACTTTCACTTGCATACACACCGGGTGTTGCAGAACCTTGCCTTGAAATCCAAAAGGACTACAACAAAAGCTATGAACTCACAAGAAGAAACAATCTTGTAGCAGTTATCACAGACGGCTCTGCTGTTCTCGGTCTTGGCGACATCGGACCTGAAGCAGGTATGCCTGTTATGGAGGGCAAATGCGTACTTTTCAAGGAATTCGGCGATGTTGACGCATTCCCTCTTTGCGTAAGAACAAAGGATGTTGACGAGTTTGTTCAAACCGTTTACAACATTTCAGGCTCATTCGGCGGTATCAACCTTGAGGATATTTCTGCACCTCGTTGCTTTGAGATTGAAGAAAAGCTCAAAAAAATGTGCGACATTCCTATTTTCCACGATGACCAGCACGGCACAGCAGTTGTTGTTTCTGCCGCTCTCATCAACGCAACAAAGATTATCGGCAAAGATTTGGGCGAATGCAAGGCTGTTATCAACGGTTCGGGTGCCGCAGGCACAGCTATTGCAAAGCTCCTTATGACTCTCGGCTTAAAGGATGTTATCCTCTGCGACAGAACAGGCGCTATCTATGAGGGAAGAGAAAACCTCAACCCGTCAAAGGCTGAAATTGCAAAGGTTACAAACCGTGGAATGGTTAAGGGCGGACTCAAGGACGCTATCGTCGGCACAGATATTTTCATCGGTGTTTCTGCTCCGGGCGTTCTCACCGAAGAAATGATTAAGACAATGCACAAAGACCCTATTGTACTTGCAATGGCTAACCCTACACCTGAAATTATGCCGGACGAAGCAAAGGCAGCAGGTGCAAAAATCGTTGGTACAGGCCGTTCGGACTTCCCTAACCAAATCAACAATGTTGTTGCATTCCCCGGCATTTTCAGAGGTGCACTTGATGTAAGAGCATCTGCTATCACAGAGAATATGAAAATTGCGGCAGCTTACGCTATCGCTTCTCTTGTCGATGACGACAAACTCAACGAGGACTACATTCTTCCATACGCATTTGATGAAAGAATCAAAGACACAGTTGCAAATGCAGTTGCCGAAGCAGCTCGCAAAGACGGCGTAGCAAGAATCTAACCTATTCCCCATAAAATATAAAACTCACAAAATAGAAAAGTGGAGGACTGCCCTCCACTTTTTTAATATTCTGTTTTTTACCAGCTTCCGCCTCCGCCTCCGCCGAAGCCTCCGCCTGAAAATCCGCCGCCTCCGCTGAAGCCACCGCCTCCGCCATACGAACTGCCGTTATGCTCTGACGGTTTAGGAGTTACAATGGTGTCGCCCATTCGTGGCACACTGCTACGCATAAAGTTTGCCATCCAAATGTAAGTGTACGGGTTACTGCCGTAATACCAATGAGGTGGGTCCATAGCTATCTTTTCAAATTTTCTTATCCACTTTGACGACACGCCCAAAACATAGGCATACGGCAAAATGTCATAAAAATAACTCGGGTTTTCCTCAACAAGCGCTTCGAGTCTTTCCTTTTCGGCTGTTTCCAAAAAGGTCTTGAAACTCTTAACCTTGCAAAGATTTTCGTATCCCTCGTTGCTTCTTTTCCGTACAAAGAACGAAAGCAAGAAGCTAATCACAGCAAGCACAAAACCTATACGCAAAGCAGTTGCCGTTGTTTTCGAAACAAATGTAAATGTAGAAATAACGCACGACAAAGCAAACGAACCGAAAGAAAGCACCCAGCACAAAACACGAAGCAACAGCGATTTGGAATCGAACGCCTTTGCTTGATTTACTCTGACAACATACCTGTTTGAAATATTCTCGGCTGTGCCCGCCATACGATATTGCAATTCCTTGACATAAGTGCCTTTGAGCTTGCCGTTTTTGAACAACGAATCGAACAACTGTCTTTTGTCCTCGTCATCGCCGTCATAATTGCGAAGCCTGTGGATATAGGTATCCTTGCTGTCCTCCGTTATTTCAATAAATCCCTCGTTTGCAAGTTCAATGAGCAATGCAACAATTTCTTTTTTCTCAACTTTTCCGTTGTACCAATAAGAAACTTCAAGGCTGTTCATACCCTCCGGCGGATAAAACTCAACGGTTTCGATAACCTTTTTATCCTTGCCGAATTTCAACCAAATGATGAGAACAACTGCGAATGCAACCGCAGGAAGCCCAATCATAAACGCATCAAACATTTTTTCGTGAGCATAATCAAAGGTGAAGTATCCCTCGTCAAGTTCTGTCCTGACGGTGAGCGCTTCGTGCTCTCCCAACGGTGCGGTTGTGTGACCGCTAATCACCTTTCCGTCAACCTTATAGTCAACAATATCCGTTCCGACAACTCCGTATCTGCCGGTTGAAAATCCGAGTTTGGAACTGTCAAATTCCTTTGGCATAGTGATGGTAAAATTACACTTGTCAATAACCGTGTCCCAACCGTCACCGATGATGTTGAAATAAAACTCATCGGCATCGGTCACATAATCGGGTCCGACATAATAATCATACGAAATGGTGTAGGATTTTTCACCGATTACGGTTTCGTCCTCGTCACCGATTTGCATAACAAAATTATCATTTTCTATGGAATTACTCGTTTTGTCGCTGCATTTTGCGTGCCTGATTTTCACCTTGACATTGCTGGAAGTTTCGTCTGCTCTGTACACAGTGAAGCGAGTCGGAATATAGCGATAAATTCCGTGCTTTTGCCGATTAAAAAAGCAGTCAATATTCTCTGTAATATGATAGCTGTTGTCCTCGTTTACAGTAATATTTACATCATAATTCTTGATATAGTACGGATAAGTTGAATAATCTTCTGCAAGCACGGTCACACTTGAGCCAAGAAAAAGTACAAGGCACAGCGTAAACAGAAACACATATTTAACCTTTTTCATCAGAATTCAACCTTTACAGCTTCTCTTTGAGCAGAATCTTCTACTACAAACATTTCTCTCTTTTCAAAATGGAACATAGACGCAACAATGCTTGACGGGAACATTTCAACAACATTGTTATACTGCTTTACAACAGCATTGTAGAACTTTCTTGCATTCGAAATGTCCTCTTCTGTCTTTTTGAGTTGAGCGTTCAAATCCATAAAATTTTGGTTTGCTTTGAGTTCCGGATATTGCTCCGCAACAACATTGAGACTCTTTATAGCTGTGTTAAGCTCCGCATTTGCCTCAAGCTTTTGCTGTGAGTTCATTGACGAATAGCCGTTGTTTCGTGCAGAAATAACCTTTTCAAGGGTTTCCGCCTCGTGCTTTGCATAGCCCTTGACCGACGCAACAATGTTCGGAATTAAATCCCATCTCTTTTTGAGATAAACATCCATCGTGGAAAATGCTTCCTCAACGCTGTTCTTTGATTTTACAAGCTTATTGTAGGTTGCACCGATATACACCCCGATAAGCACAATCAAAGCAACAACAACGATTAAAACAATAGTTCCTGTGTTCATAATAAATTACCTCCTGTTGTTTAAAATTATATTCTGTAATTTTAATATAGCACATAAATTTTCATTTAACAAGAAAAAAAGGATATATTCGTTTGAGAATATATCCTTATAATTTATTTTCGTTTGATTGAAATTGCTCGTGCGGAGTTTGCAACTGCAAGCAGACACACGCCGATATCGCCAAAAATCGCAAACCACATCGGAATACTCTTTGCAAGCACAACATCAAGAATTAAAATTACAAGCTTTACGGCAACGGAGAAATAAATATTTTCCATTGCAATTGCGTGAATTTTCTTTGCGTTCTTCTTCACATCATCAATTGTGCTGTCGGAATAATTAATCATCACCATATCGGCAAGGTTAACCGCATCTCCCGTGCAATCCTCCCCGACTGCAACGGCAATGTCGGCAGCCTCAATCATTGTCAAATCATTGTGTCCCTTACCAAGATAAATAACCTTGTGACCGTTGTTTTGAAGCACCTTGATGTCGTCAATGCTCTTGTCATCTTCATAAGTAATCACTGTGTCGCAAGCATTGATTTCGTCCATAGTTGAAGTATTCTTAACAAACACATTGTCCTTTGAGCAAGCTCCGATTCCTGCGCTGTAGCAAAGCGGAATTGAAATAACAATCGCACACGGACAACCGACAACAAGTGCGGCAAAGCCTCTGTGCAACCATTCGTGCCACTCTGCTTTGAAGAAAAGCGGAGGAACAACAACAATTGCAACCGCAATTATGCAAATAGCCGGTGTGTATATCCTTGCAAATTTGGTAATCATTTGCTCGGTTCGGCTCTCCTTATTGTCGTAATGGCGAGGCAATGTGTAAGTCTTATGCTTTTGTGAAAGAATAATATCAATCGACTTTCTGCTTTTTGAAACTGCAAGTCCTTGAATAAACTCACCGATTGTAAACAAAAGAACAACTGCAACACCCTCGGTGTATTCCTTTATTACAAAAGCACCGATGCTCGCAAAACTCATAAGGAAGTTTTCATCAAAAAATCTGCCGTGGATTACGCTGTCCGCCGCATCTCTGACAATGTCAAAGCCAACCATAAGATAAGAAATCAGATAGCACACAAGATAAGCATAGCTCGGCAGCTCAGTAAATTCGCTGATAATATATCCTGCCGCAAAGAAAACCGCACTTATGATAATCTTTGTGAGTTTTTCTTTTTTATGCTCATTAAAGTGATCCTCACCGCAACAACCGCAGCCGTGATTGTCGGGAGTATGATTGTCACAGCAGTTTTCGTAATCGTGGTGGTGGGTATGATTATGTTCACTCATAAAATTCACCTCTTCAAAATAGAATAATTATATCACAATAATTTCAACATTACAACAAACAAATCCTCAAAACGGCTGTTTTTTGTCAAGTGATATGACGATTTTTTGTAAAAAGTTACAAAAGTTACATAAAGGTTACAAATCTGTTGTATATTTTTCACATAGATTACAAAATGTCACATTTGGTATAATATTAGCGTTGTGTCAAAGCAACAACAAACAAATACATATTAAGCGAGTTGAATCGAAAACATTGATTTTCGTAATCATCAAAAAGCGAGAATATAGTTTTATTTTCGCCAAAGAAAAAGGAAGGCATCTATGACTAAGAAGAAAACCCTGCTTATAATTCCGTTTGTAATAATTATGAGCCTCGTGCTTTCGCTCATTACTCCTGCACTTTGCTATGCAGACGACAGCGACTATGAGCCTCGTTTGACAGCACCAAGCTCATCAAACGCATATTACAACAGAGAGCTTAACCGTTACTTTCAGGTTGGCTCGGGTATGCCAAACTGTGTGGCATATGCCTATGGCAGAATTTACGAAATGAACGGTGAAGCACCGCTTATCACTCACGGCAGTGCCGGTGATTGGTATTTCATCAACAAATCAAACGGCTACTACGAATACGGAAGTGAGCCAAAACTCGGCGCAGTTGCCTGCTGGAGCAGACATGTTGCCGTGGTTGAAAAGATTGACGACAACGGCGTCACACTTTCAGAATCACATTGGCACGGAAGATATTTCAACACAGTAACCTACTCAAATCTTTCGTCACACTACGGACAAACCTTTTACGGCTACATTTACACCTACAACGGCGGTGTAACAAAAGAGTTGGAGAAAAAACTCCTTAACGCCACAAATCAAAATTCGGACAAATTTATGACCGAAAAGGCACGCACCGTTGATGTGCAAAATCAGTTTACCCTTGCAACCATGAACATTGCGGAAAACAGCGAGGAACAAATCGACCCTCCTGTTTTGACCTTGGCAGACAAATTGAGCACAAACAGATAAAACAAATCAAAAACTAAATCGTTAATATGTAAAAAAAGACTGTAAGCAACGAACTTACAGTCTTTTCAGACTGTTGAGAAAGTTTCTGAATTTCGTTTTCTTGAGAAGGAAGATGTACGATGGTACCTCGACTGAGCAAAAAACGAAAAACGCCAAAAATGCCGTAGGTATCAAACCTACGGCATTTTTAAAACCCCACCGTCAACACTTCGTGTTGCCACCTCCCCTTACATTTAATGGGAGGCATAATTCGGTTGATTATATTTAGGCGTGTTTCAGGAGCTTTATCGACAGTCTTTTGTTTTAATTATAGATGTTTGAGTTGTTCTTCATCAAATGTAGAAAGGAACTCGTCATAGCTTCCCTTGCGGTCGATGTAGGTATTGCCCGAAATCTCGATAATTCTGTCTGCCACGGTTTCAACAAACTGATGGTCGTGAGAAGTAAAGAGCACAGTTTCGGGATAGCGGATAAGACCGTTGTTGAGCGCTGCAATGGATTCAAGGTCGAGGTGGTTGGTCGGTTCATCAAAAATGAGAACATTTGCACCCGAAAGCATCATCTTGCAGAGCATACATCTAACTCTTTCACCACCGGACAAAACATTTGCCTTTTTGAGTGCTTCGTCACCTGAGAACAACATTCTGCCGAGCCAACCTCTGATGTCTGCCTCAAGCTGTTCGGTTGTGTACTGTCTGAGCCAGTCAACAAGAGTGAGATCAACGCCGTCAAAATAACTGCTGTTGTCGCTTGGAAAATAGCTTTGAGAAGTTGTTACGCCCCACTTGAAACTACCCTCGTCAGGTTCAAGTTCACCCATAATGATTTTGAAAAGTGTTGTCTTTGCAACAACATCCGAGCCGACAAAAGCAACCTTTTCTCTTGGGTGAATAACAAAGCTAATGTCATCAAGCACCTTGCGGTCACCGATTGTCTTTGTCAAATGGTCAACACGGAGCAAATCGTTTCCACATTCTCTGTCCGGCTTAAAGTCAACATACGGGAAACGGCGAGACGAAACAGGCATCTCAATCATTTCAAGAGCATCAAGCTGTTTCTTACGGGAAGTTGCCTGCTTTGATTTTGCGGCATTTGCAGAGAAACGGTTGATGAAGTCCTGCAATTCCTTAATTTTCTGCTCATTTTTCTTATTTTGGTCTCTTGCCTGACGCTGACGCATCTGGGTGTATTCGTACCAGAAATCGTAGTTACCTGTATAAAGAGTAATCTTGCCGTAGTCAACATCACAGATGTGAGTACATACCTTATTCAAGAAATGACGGTCGTGAGATACAACAATAACCGTATTTTCAAAATCCAAAAGGAAGTTTTCAAGCCAGCTGATTGCTGTCAAATCAAGGTGGTTGGTAGGCTCGTCAAGAAGAAGAATATCAGGGTTGCCGTACAAAGCCTGTGCAAGGAGCACCTTAACCTTCATATCTGACGGAAGTTCTGCCATTTTGAGATAATGGAATTCATCGGGAACACCCAATTTGTTGAGCATAAATTCTGCATCACTCTCTGCGTTCCAACCGTCAAGGTCGGCAAATTCCGCTTCAAGTTCGCCTGCCTTTACGCCGTCTTCTTCGGAGAAATCCTCTTTTGCATAAAGAGCGTCCTTTTCCTCCATAATCTCAATAAGTCTTGGGTTGCCCATAAGAACTGTGCGAACAACCTCGTATTCATCATAAGCAAAGTGGTCCTGCTTCAACACAGAAAGACGCTCGCCAGGAGTGATGTGAATCTCACCCTTTGACGGTTCAAGGTCACCGCTGAGCACCTTCAAAAATGTTGACTTGCCTGCGCCGTTTGCACCGATAATACCATAACAGTTGCCCGGTGTAAAAGCGACATTTACTCTCTCAAACAAAGAGCGACCGCCAAACTGAACGGAAATATCATTTGCTGAAATCATATCTATCCCTCACCTTTCTAATATCTAAAATCCACAATATTCTATCACAACGGCAAATATATTTCAACCTATTTTTAGCCAATGACCTGCGAATCAAATTTAC